>JBBQAV010000034.1:0-24299 GCA_038316775.1 Gemmatimonadales bacterium
ACAACCAATTTGCGGAGGCAAAGCATGCGTGTTCTTATGATTTCGCTGTCGATGCTGGTACTCGCGGCATGCGGTGGGCGGCAGGTCGAAGTGCGGACCGGAGCCGAGCCTGCGACGGACGTCGCGATTCACCTGACGAACAATCTGAGTCAGGCAGTCAACGTGTACGTCGTCAGCGGCGGCAACGACATCTTCCTCAAGCAGGCCGGCGCTAACACCGTGGAGCACATTCCGGTAGCAGGTGTCCCAGCCGGCGCGACCGTGAACCTGCGGGCGGTCACCGTTGATGGAACGCGCACCTACACCAAGAACAACGTCACGCTTTCCAGCATGACCGACTGGCGGCTCCCCTGACGAACATGTGTCTCCGCGATTAGCCCGCGGGTGGAAATAGGCCGTTGAAGGACTTAGCTTTACGGGGCCGTCGTGTGTTACACGTCGGCCCTTTTTTCTGCGCCGTAAGCCGGTGAGCCGGCACGTCCGCTAGTTCCTGCAAACGCCGGCCCCAGCTGAATGCCAACTCCCACGGATTATCTGAAAAACGGAGCGCTCCGCGTCATAGAACCGGCGATCAGCTTTCTGGCGCGGAACAAGGTCAGCCCGAACGCGATCACGACCTTTGGAACGCTCCTCACAGTCGCTGCCGGTGTGGTCTACGGGACCGGACACATCATGGCTGCGGGATGGATCATGGCGATGACGGCGTTTTTTGATGTCGTCGACGGCGAGGTTGCGAGAAGGACGGGGCGCTGCACTGTCTTCGGCGCGTTCTACGATTCGACGCTCGACAGAATCGCCGACGGTGCTTTGATGGCGGGACTTACGGTGTTCTACGCGACCAACCCCATTCATCACAACATTTACATGATGGTCATCTGTCTCCTCGGCATCATCGGGACGTTTCTCGTCTCGTACACGCGGGCTCGGGCAGAGTCGCTTGGAATCGATGCGAAGGTTGGGGTGATGCAGCGTCCCGAGCGCATCGTTTTGTTGTCCGCCCCTCAGGCGCTGTTCGGCCTGTTCTGGAACGGGTGGGTGCTGATGGGAATCATCATCCTCTTGAGCGTCACCGCCTGGATCACGGCGGTGCAGAGGATCGCGTTCGTCTATCGTGCAACCAAGCACCTCGACACGACGCCGATCCGAATTGTCAACGATGATCAACCTTCTCCCACCCCATCGACCTCCCCGTCGAAGACGGCGGGAATGCCGGCCAGTCGCCGCGCGCAATCATAAACACAACGGAGAAAGAAATTGGGCAGATCGTCTTCTGGAGACGCCCCTAAGTCGATAGCGCCGGCCACCGGCCGACTAGGCATACTGACGCCCGGACTCGGCGCAGTCGCTACAACATTCATGGCTGGAGTCGAGAGCATCCGGCGCGGACGCTCCAAGCCGATTGGATCGCTGACGCAGATGGCGACGATCCGGCTGGGCAAGAGAACCGAGAAGCGCGCGCCGCTCATCAAGGATTTCGTGCCGCTGGCCAAGCTGGACGACATCGTCTTCGGCGCGTGGGATCCGATTCCGGATGACGCGCTGACGGCGGCGAGAAAGGCCGGCGTGCTCGACGAAAGGGACATCGAGCCGATCGCGGATTTCCTCAAGGCGATCAAGCCGATGCCGGCAGTGTTCGACAATCACTACGTCACCCGCATTCACGGCACCAACGTCAAAAAGGGGAAGACGAAGCGCGACCTGGCTGAGCAGCTCAGACAGGACATTCGGGACTTCAAGTCCCGCAACAAGTGCGATCGTCTGGTGATCGTGTGGTGCGCGTCGACGGAGATATTCATCAAGGCCGGCCCCCAGCATGCGACGATCGAACAGTTCGAGAAGGCGATGGAGAAAAACGATGAGGCCATCGCTCCATCCATGCTGTACGCGTATGCCGCGATCATGGAAGGTGTGCCGTTCTGCAACGGCGCGCCAAACCTGTGCGTCGATACGCCGGCGCTCCTCAAGCTCGCGCAGGACCGCGGTGTGCCGATCTCCGGTAAGGATTTCAAGACCGGACAGACCTGGATGAAGACGATCGTCGCGCCCGGCATCAAGGCGCGCATGCTCGGACTCGCGGGCTGGTACTCGACCAACATCCTGGGCAACCGCGACGGCGAAGTGCTGGACGATCCGCAGTCGTTCAAGACGAAAGAGGAATCCAAGCTCAGCGTGCTGCACACGATTCTGCAGCCGGAGATTTACCCGGATCTGTACAAGGATTTTACCCACGTCGTGCGCATCAACTATTACCCGCCGCGCGGCGACAACAAGGAAGGCTGGGACAACATCGACATCGTCGGGTGGATGAATTACCCGATGCAGATCAAGATCAACTTCCTTTGCCGCGACTCGATTCTCGCCGCGCCGATCGTCCTCGATCTCGCGCTGTTCTCGGATTTCGCGCACCGCGCGGGGATGAAGGGAATTCAGGAGTGGCTGTCGTTCTACTACAAGAGCCCGATGACCGCGCCGGGCCTCGAGCCCGAGCACGATCTCTTCATCCAGCAGACCAAGTTGAAGAACACGCTTCGGCACCTGATGGGTGAGGACCAGATCACACACCTCGGCCTGGAGTACTACGCCTGATGCTTCGCCGTCCCGCGCTCGTGCTGGTAATGGCGACCTCGCTCACCAGCTGCGGCGCCAATCCGAAAGCAACCGAGCTGCGTCTGTGGTCGGACAGCTACGCGTTCCGGGTCACAATGGATCCGATGCCGCCGCGCGCGCTCGAGCCGGTGGTCTACCGTATCGTGGTGCAGGACAAGAAAACCGGCCAGCCGATCGAGACTGGCGAAGGCCGGATATTCGCCACGAGCGCGGACCGCGCGAACACCAACGACGGCCTGAAGAAGGAGAAGGAGCTGGGGACGTATTCGGGCCGCCTCTTCTTCGCGACGTCGGGCGACTGGGCCGCCGCGATTCAGTTCCGTCGAGAGAAGAATCCGCGCATGCCTCTCGAGCGCGTCGATTGGATTCAAACCGTACGACCAGCCAGCGAGCCAGGCACGTAACCCACAAATGCGACATTTTTTCAGAACACAGCTCACTCCGGTGGATGTCCTCCGGATTGCCGATGAATTCTTTCCGGAGATTGGAATGGAGCGCACAGGTCACACGGCGCGCTCGCGGACCTTTGCCGGCGACCTTGGAACGCTCCAGCTGAGCGTTCGCAAGGAAGGCGGGCACTACACCTTCGTAGAAATCTCGACCGACCAGACGGGAGAAAGCCGGCTCGACCGCAACGCCAAGAAGTTCTTCGTGGCGCTGCACAAGGCAGGCGATCCACGGCACCGCATCGAAGCGGCGTATTAACATGGCGCGGTCCGATACCGCCCCGCCGAAGCCCGCGAATCTGCCAAAGCTTGCAGCCTGCTGATGGCCTCTCAGGAGCCCGATCGCGGCGAGATCATCGCGCGAAACATAGGTGTGGGCTGCATCACGACATTTGCCGGGTTTTTCAGCGGCGGGATCGTCGCGGTGATGATCGCCAAGTTTGTTGGAAGCATGCAGGGCTGTAAGCCTCCCGAGGGGCTTCCGGCGTGCAATTGGTATGTGTATGCTGGTATTGGAGCGGTTCTTGGAGCCTTGACGCTGCCTGTGCTCGCATTGAGACGGCTGAATCGCAGCCGGCCGAACGAATGAGGCATAAGAGGGAGATCCGGTGGCACGTGTAGACATCATAATGCCGCAGATGGGTGAGTCGATCGCCGAGGGCACGCTTTCGAAGTGGCTCAAGAAAGTGGGCGACGAGGTGAAGCGCGACGAGCCGATCTTCGAGATCTCGACTGACAAGGTCGATGCCGAGATTCCTGCCCCGGCGGCGGGTGTCCTGGCGGAGATAATCGTGAAGGAAGGCGAGACTGTCGCGGTTCAGACGGTCGTTGCCCGACTCGAAACCGAAAAAGGTGCGGCTCTGGGGACAGGCGAGCGACCCGCGGTCAGTGGCGCGGCTGCGAGCTCGGAGCCAACCCCGGCGAAGGCTGGGCCGAAATCCTCGCCCGCCGCCCCCCAACGGGAAAATACTCCGGCTTCGACACCCGGCCGTCAGCAACCGCCCGCCCCCGCCATCTCGGCGACGCACACCGGCAACGGCAACGCCTTCGAGGACCGGGTGCGTACAAAGTCGTCCCCTCTCGTTCGAAAGATCGCGGCCGAACATGGGGTGAACATCTCTTCGCTGCAGGGATCGGGCGTCGCGGGACGCGTGACCAAGCGCGACATAATCGGCTTCATCGAATCGGGTGCTCCAACGCCCGGCACCGGCGTCCGCACCGGGCCTCCCGGCGGACATGCGCTTCCTCTGCCAGAACCGTGGGCGGGCGATGTCGTCGAGCCGATGTCCAAGATGCGCGCGCTCATCAGCGAGCACATGGTGGCGTCACGCCAGACTTCGGCGCACGTCACTTCGTTCATCGAGATCGACTTCACGCGCGTCGCCCGCATCCGGGCAAAGAAACGCGCGGAGTTCGAGGCCGCGACGGGGCAGAAGCTCACCTACATGCCCTTCATCATCAAAGCGGTGACCCAGGGCATCCACGCGTTCCCGATCATGAACTCGTCGGTCGCCGGAACGAGCGTCATCTATCGCAAGCAGATCAACATCGGCATCGCGGTCGCGCTCGAGTGGGGGCTCATCGTGCCGGTGATCAAGCACGCCGACGATCTCTCGCTGTCCGGAATCACGCGCGCTCTCAACGACCTGGCTGCGCGTGCGAGATCCAAGAAGCTTTCGCCCGAAGAGGTTCAGGAAGGAACGTTCACCATCACGAATCCGGGTGTGTTCGGCTCGCTGATGGGAACGCCCATCATCAATCAGCCGCAGGTAGCCATACTCTGCGTCGGCGCGATCGAGAAGCGGCCCAAGGTGCTGCCCGGCGCCGATGGGGAAGACACGATTGCGATTCGCACCTGTGCTTATTTTTCAATCTCGTTCGATCACCGTGTCATCGACGGCGCGGTCGCGGATCAGTTCCTCGCCTTCGTCAAGAAGACAATAGAAACCTTTCCCGAGGCCGGACTCTAAGATGCCCAAGGCTCTCACCATACAACGCTCGACGGTTCCCTCATCCGACCGCGTGAACTACGCGAACCGGCTCAAGGTGCTCCGCTCGCATTATTCCGCGGCCAATTGCCGGTTCTGGGTGTTCGAGGAGTCTTCGCTTCCCGGCGCGTTCATCGAGTTCACTGAGGCCGACGATCCGGAGACTCTCACCATCGCGCACGCCAACGCGCCGCACAAGACACTCGATCCTTCGCGCATGTATCAGGAGGTCGAGCTATAATGCCGGCCCGCTCGCTTCAGGTCGATGGCCAGAAATGGGATGTCTCTCCGTCCGGCTACATCACACAGTACACCCAGGACGAGTACGCGCTGATGTTCTCGAAGGGATCCGGCAAGGATCGCGAGGTGCGCGTTACGCGCTATTCGCCCCAGGGCACTCGCTCGCGCGAGCAGGCGTTCGCCGAGCTGTCGGATGAGAGGCTCAAGGAGCTTTTCGAGCAGTCGCAGCCGAGCTTTACGTCGCCTGAGGCCGGCTACGCACAGTGAGTGCAGATGCAGGCCGGCCGACGTTCGTCGACCTGCACACGCACTCAACCGCGTCTGACGGTACACTCGCTCCGGAAGGAGTAGTTGACACCGCCGCGAAGTGTGGCCTCGCGGCGATCGCGCTCACGGATCACGACACAATCGGCGGAATTCCTGAAGCGCGCGCGGCCGGGCAGCGGCTGGGCGTCCGCGTGATCGCCGCGTGCGAGCTCAGCGCTTTCCAGGACGATCACGAAGTACACATCCTGGCCCTGCACCTCTCGCAGCTGGATGCACTCGAGAAGCGACTTGCCGAGCTGCAGGCGCAGCGCTACACCCGCGCACAACTTATCGTGGAGAAACTCAACGCGCTGGGCGTTCCGCTGACTTTGGATGAAGTTCTCAAGCAGTCGAACGGTGGTGCGGTGGGGCGCCCGCATGTGGCGCGCGCGATGATGGCGCGAGGCCTCGTACACGACTTCCGCGACGCGTTCGCGAGGTATCTTGGCGGCACCGGTAGTGCGTTCGTGCCAAAGGTGCGTCTCTCGATCGAAGATGGCATCGGGATGGTGCACGAGGCGGGAGGGCTGGCCATCTGGGCGCATCCCGGCGACGGCGGCAGACGCGAGCGCCTCGAGCCGCTCGTCGCCGCGGGGCTCGATGGTCTGGAGGTGAAGCATCCAGGCCATTCGTCGGAAGATGTCAAACGCCTCCAGGCGCTCGCCGATTTCTTCGGACTGCTGCCCAGCGGCGGATCGGATTGGCACGGAGCGTCGGAGGGGCCGCGGCGCCTGGGTATCATGAACGTTCCCATAGAATGGCTCGAACGGCAGGACGAGAAGCTCGCGTCCGCAGCATCTTCCGGGGGGACGAAGTGAGGAATTGCGAGTGGAGCTAGAGGGCCGCGTAGCACTCGTTACTGGCGCGGGGACGCGCGTCGGACGCGTCATTGCGCTTGCGCTTGGTAAAGCGGGGATGAGCGTCGGCGTCCACTACTCCGGGTCCGAGAAAGGCGCGCGCCAGACCGCTGACGAGATCATCGCAGCTGGGAGCGATGCGCGGACACTCCCGGGCGATCTCACCGATCCGGCGACCGCGCCCAGACTCGTCGAGCACACCAACAAGATTTTTGGCTCGCTGGACGTGGTCGTGAATTCGGCGGCGGTGATGCTCCGCACGCCGGTCGGCGAAGTGCTGGTCGAGGACTGGGACGCGATGTTCGCGTTGAATCTGCGCGCGCCGTTTTTTCTCTGTCAGGCGGCGGCGAGAGTGATGGGAGAGAAGGGCGGGGCGATCGTGAACATCGCCGACCTGGCTGCGTTCGAGACGTGGAGAGGATACATCCCGCACTCGATCACCAAAGCGGGGGTCGTCCAGATGACGCGAGGCCTGGCGCATGCGCTGGCGCCGAAGATCCGCGTCAATGCGATCGCGCCCGGGCCCGTCCTCCTACCCGATGGATGGACCCAGGAGCAGGCGGACAAGCTCATTTCAACCACACCGCTCGGCAGGCTTGGCAGCCCGGAGGATGTGGCGAACGCGACGCTCTATCTGTTGAGCGCCGATTACGTTACCGGAGAGACGATCATCGTCGACGGGGGGCGTCATGTCAGGTACTGACCGCGAAGAAAGGCTAGCGCGTCCGGTTATATTTCGCGCTGCGAGAGATCCAGCTCTATAGTACTTCTTTGAGGTGATTTCCTTGGCCACAGTGCGGGAATACGACGTTGTCATCGTCGGGGCCGGACCGGCGGGCATGACAGCCGCGCTCTATACCGGCCGAGCCATGCTGCGGACCGCGGTCCTCGAGCGCGGGTTCCCCGGCGGAGAGCTCCTCAACACCGAGTATCTCGACGACGTCATCGGATTTCCCAAGATCCTCGGCTACGAGCTCGCCGAGAAATTCGCGGCGCACGCCAAGCAGTTCGGCGCCGAGTTCTTTGAGACGACCAGTGTGATCTCTGTTACGAAAATGCCGGATGGCTATTTTCAGACGGAGACAGAGCACGGCGACATTTTCCGGTCACCCGCTGCGATCGTGACCGCCGGTGGAACGCCGATCAAACTCGGGGTTCCGGGAGAGCTGGAGTACGCCGGTAAAGGCGTCTCGTATTGCGCCATCTGCGACGCCGCGTTCTTCAAGCAGCAGGTCGTCGCCGTAGTCGGAGGAGGCGATGCCGCCGTTGAAGAAGCTGATTTCCTCACCCGGTACGCGACCAAGGTTTATCTCATCCACCGCCGGCACGAGTTCCGTGCGTCGAAGATTCTTCAGCGGCACGTGTTCGAGAATCCGAAGATCGAGATCATCTGGGATACGGTCGCGGAGAAGGTAGAGGGCGATCCCGAGACCGGCATGACGGGTCTGCATCTACACAATCTCGTGACGCAGGAGCGGAAGTTCCTCCCGGCGAGCGGACTGTTCATCTTCATCGGGTTCCGTCCGAACACCGGCGTCATCACGGGCCACTTCGACCACGACGTCATGGGCTACGTAGTGACGGACAACGCGATGATGTCATCCGTGCCCGGCCTGTTTGTCGCCGGCGATCTGAGATCACAGCTCACGAGACAGGTGACGACGGCGTCGGGCGACGCGACGACCGCGGCGATTGCGGCGGACAAATACATCACGCGCTTCAAGGAAGCGGAACGAGACGGCTCCGGGGAACCGACCCGTGAGGCCTTGGAAAGCTCCCATATCAGCGCGGGTGGATACACCTGATGCTGGGGCGGGCGGTTTCGCTTTGGGCAGCAATGCTCATTCCGTTCGCGGAATGCAGGAGTGCGTGGTGACACTCATGTGGACCGAGATGCCTGTCAAAGTCAAAGCGGATTGATCACGTGAACGTTCAGACCATTACCGTCGGCGCGTTCCAGGAGAATTGCTACCTCGTGGTCGACGACCGATCGAATCGCGCCGTGATCGTCGATCCCGGCAGCGAAGGAGCGCGGCTCGTCGATGCGATAGAAGATTCCAACGCCAAGCTCGAGGCGATCTGGATCACCCACGCGCACGTCGATCATGTGGGCGCGATCGCATCGGTAAAGCGGAAATGGGATGTGCCGATTTACCTTCATCCGCTCGATCGCCGGTTGTACGAGGCTGCCGCTAGGCAGGCTGAAGTATATGGTGTTGCCTTCGAGCAGCCGCCCGAGCCCGACCGCGAGTTCGCGGATGGACAACAGGTAAAGGTCGGAAATCTGGAGATGACGGTGTTGCACGCTCCCGGTCATGCGCCCGGGCACGTGGTGATTCACGGTCAAGGAATCGCGCTTGTCGGCGACTGTCTGTTCGCCGGCTCAATCGGGAGAACGGACCTTCCGTTCTCGAATCCCCCGCAGCTCGCGGCAACGCTGGAAAAAATCTCCGCGCTTGCTCCGGAGACGGTGGTATATCCCGGTCACGGCATGGACACTACGATCGCGCAGGAGCGGCTGTCGAATCCGTTTCTGAATGGCACCGCCCGAATCGTGGGGCGTTGACATGGCATTTCACAATCAAGGACGATGAACGACAAGACTCGCACCGAGAAGGATCCGCTGGGCTCTCTGGAAGTTCCGGCCGAGGCGCTTTACGGCGTGCAGACGCTTCGCGCCGTGCAGAATTTTCCCATCAGCGGGTTACGGCCGCTGCCTGCTTTCATCGACGCCACCGTGCGGATCAAGCGCGCTGCTGCGCTGACGCACAAGGAAACGGGGCGGCTCGATCCGAAGATTGCTGACGCGATCGTGAAAGCTGCGGACGAGGTTCTCGCCGGAAAGCATCGCGAGCAGTTCGTGGTCGATGTTTATCAGGCAGGCGCTGGCACGTCGCACAACATGAACGTGAACGAAGTCCTCGCCAACCGCGCCAACGAAATACTCGGCGCGCAGCGAGGCGCGTACTCTCCCGTCCATCCGAACGATCACGTCAATATGGCGCAGTCCACGAACGACGTGATTCCCACCGCGATCCGGCTCGCCTGCCTCACTGAGCTCGGCGGACTGGAGAAGGCGTTCACGGGACTCGCAAAGGAGTTCGAGAATAAGGGCAAGGAATTCGACGATGTGTTGAAATCCGGACGCACGCACCTGCAGGATGCGATGCCCATCCGCCTCGGGCAGGAGCTCGAAGCGTACGCCGAATCGCTGCGCCGCGGGCTCAAGCGCGTGGCCGAAGCGGCTGACTATCTGCGCGATCTGGGGATCGGCGGCAGCGCTGTGGGCACCGGTGTCAACGTCGAGCCCGGGTATCCGAAGCTCATGGTCAAGCACCTTCGCGAATCAGCGAAGGTGGAGCTGCGCGAAGGGAAGAATCGCATCCAGCTGATGCAGAGCATGGGCGACGTCGCGGGTTTCAGCGCGCAACTCAAGGTATTGGCGCTCGATCTGAGCAAGATTGCGAGCGATCTCCGCCTTCTTGCGAGCGGACCGCGCACCGGCCTGGACGAAATTCGACTGCCCGCTGTTCAGCCCGGCTCGTCCATCATGCCCGGCAAGGTGAATCCGTCGATACCGGAGATGGTGAACCAGGTGTGCTTCCAGGTGTTCGGCAACGATGCGTGCGTGAGTGTGGCGGCCGAGCACGGACAGCTGGAGCTGAACGTCATGATGCCGGTGATCGCGCACAACGTCCTGTTCTCGATGATGATCCTTCAGAACTCTGCCCGCGTGTTTGCCGAGAAGACGGTGAAGGGGATCGAGGCCAACGAAGAGCAATGCCAGTACTGGCTCGAGCGTTCCGCGGCGCTGGCGACGGCGCTTGCGCCCCAGATCGGCTACGCGCGCGCCGCCGAGATAAGCAAGCAATCGGTGAAGGAGAACGTCCTCATCCGCGATCTGGTCAAGCGGGAAAAGGTGTTGCCGGACAAGGAGATCGACGAAGCTCTCGATCTACGGAAAATGACTGAGATTGGGGTTCCTGGTGGGAAACATGGCGGGGTCTCTGCAGGATAGAACGGCAACTGAAGAGTACCTGCTAGGAGCGATCGGCGGGCCGGCTTGGGGCCACGGGCCAATGCGCATCCAATGGGGTGCAGCTCGCAGCCAATCGCTGGCCCGCCGACAGCACTTGGCAGGTAGTCTTCAGTTGCAGTTGAGCACCCCATTGGCCCCCTTGTTTCGCCAGTCCACAATCCCTATCCTGAATACATGCGGATAACCACATGGGCGGAGTACGGCGTCATTTGCGCGCTTAACCTCGCCAAGCGGACTGAGCTGGGACCGGTGAACGGGCGGGAAATCGCCCGGCAGGAGCGGCTTCCGGCCGACTATGTCGAGCAGATTCTGCTTCGCCTCAGGCGAGCGGGAGTCATCGCCAGCACCCGTGGCGCGCGTGGCGGCTACGTGTTGGCGCGCACGCCGGCCGAGATCTCCATCCGCGACGTCATCCACGCATCGGAGCTCGAGACGTTCGATCTCCACTGCGTTAGCCATCCGGTGGAAGAGGAGCGTTGCTCCGCATCGCACAGCTGCAGCATCAGGCCGGTGTGGGTGATGTTGCAGCAGAGAATCGACGACGTGCTCCAGGGCGTCAGCCTCGCCGATCTTTTGCACGACGAGCCGACGGTGCGCGAGAGAGTCGGGTTGCCGAGCGCCGGGCGGGCCGGGCCGGAGAAGGCCGGGCTCCCGATTCTAGAGACCGTCTAGATCACCAGAGCAGATGCAGCAACGGCGCGCCTGACTGAGCAGACGCGCCGTTCTTTATTATGTGCCGAAGGGGGGACTCGAACCCCCACGAGCTTGCGCTCACTGGCTCCTGAAGCCAGCGCGTCTACCAGTTCCACCACTCCGGCGGTCTCAGCTCCGAAGATAGAAACTGCGAATAGCGAAGTCAACGCGACTGCCTCAATCGCGCCGAGTAAATCATCTCACCGCGGCAGTGAAGTCCACGCAAGCGCTTTCCCAGCATCGTTGTTGCGTCTAACTTGAGCACGAAGTCAAATGGCAGAGACAGTCGAGAAGGATGCGAAAGAGTCGATCGCGCGGAACAAACGCGCGAGGCATGACTACCACATCATCGACACCTGGGAAGCGGGAGTTGTGCTGACCGGCAGCGAGGTAAAGTCGCTCCGGGACGGAAAAGCCAACATCACCGATTCCTACGCGATTGTTAAGGATGGAGAGGTCTTTCTGCTCAACCTGCACATATCGCCTTACGAAAAGGCGAGCTACTTCAACCACGAGCCCACACGGACGCGGAAGCTCCTGCTGCACAGAAAGGAGATCCGCAAGATGATCGGTGCCGTTGAGCGTCAGGGACTGACGCTCATTCCGCTCGAGCTCTATTTCAAGCGGGGGCGAGCGAAGGTTGCCCTTGCCCTGGGCAAGGGTAAGAAGCTGTACGACAAACGTGCGGATGAGAAACGCCGCGATGACGAGCGCGACATGCAGCGCGCCGTGCGGACCCGATGATCGCATTTCTTCTGGCGGTCCAGGTCGCCGCGGTGCCGGCTCCGGCTTTCGTCGTCATCCGCGATGGCGCGCAGTCGACCTCGGTTCCGGTGACCACAATCGCCGGTGAGGCCAGCGTGCGCGCCGACGCTCTCATGAAGGCGATGAGAGGCATCCTGATCACCGGCACCAATCTCCATTATGCGTTGTCGCTGCCCCGCGTGCGACTCGATCTGATCGATGGGATTCCATTCGCCAAGGCCGACAGCGTGACGATCCCGCTCAATCGGGCGCCACAGGTTCGCGGCGGACAGCTCTACCTGCCATTTCAGTTCGTGAGCGAAGTGATTCCGCGCTACGGCGGTGGATACTTCTATGATGTAGCGCAGGGTGAGCTGCGCACATTCTCGCCGAAAACAGTCAGCCAGCCGTCCGCCGTGGCGGCCGCGCCTCCGACAGCAGCGCCGGCGAGGCCGGCGCCGCGCAAACCGCCGGCTGCTCGAAAGCTCGTGGTAATCGACGCCGGCCACGGCGGCCCGGATAACGGAATGTCCGGCCCGATCGGGACGTCGCCGTGGTTCGTCGAGAAGGACGTCGTGCTGTCGGTGGCAAAAAAGGTCGCCACTGTGCTCAAGGCGCGAGGCTATGACGTGCTGATGACGCGGACAACCGACACGCTCATCGCTCTTTCCGATCGCGGGCGAATCGCGAATGCAAATCACGGCGACGTGTTCATCTCGATTCATTGCAATGCCCCGGGCAGCCGCACCGCAGCCGGCGCGCGCGAGCGCGGATTCGAGACGTATTTTCTGGCCGAGGCGAAGACCGAGGACGAGCGACGCGTGCAGGATATGGAAAACGAATCTGTGAAATTCGAGACCGGGGCGAACGCATCGAAAGGTGACCCGCTCAACTTCATCATCACGGACATGGCGCAAAACGAACATCTGCGCGAGTCGAGCGACCTGGCGGAGACGATACAGCAGGGGCTGATCGAAGTTCATCCCGGTCCCAACCGCGGCGTGCAGCAGGCGAACTTCGCGGTTCTGCGCGGCTCCTACATGCCGGCCGTGCTGGTCGAGGTCGGATTCGGAACGAACCAATCCGAAGCGACTTTTCTGAGCGATTCGGAGAACCAGCGGGCGTTGGCGAGAAACATCGCGGAGTCGGTGATCGCCTACCTGGCGCACTACGAGTCTCGAGTGGGAGGGGCCCGGTAGAGGTGGCCCCGTCCGCGCTCGCAGTCATCGCCGCGGGAATCGAGTTCCAGAATCCGGTGTTGCTTGCTGCTGGCACGGCTGCCTATGGTCGAGAGCTCGCGCACGTCGTCGATCTCGACGCGCTCGGCGGACTAATTACGAAAGCAGTGAGCGTCGAGCCCCGACACGGAGCGCGAGCGCCGCGCGTCGCCGAATTCGATGGCGGGATGATCAACGCGGTTGGTCTCGCGAATCCGGGCGCGGAGGAAGTCAGAGCAGAGCACCTGCCATGGCTGGCGGACCACCTGCGCCACGCGAGAGTAATCGTGAACGTGGTAGGCAATCAGGTCGAGGAGTTCGCTGCGGTCGTGTCGATGCTGGACGATTCGTCCGCTGTCTCCGGCTACGAGCTCAACGTCAGCTGCCCGAATGTGAAGGCGGGCGGGATGGAATTCGGCGCCGACCCGCATTCGCTGGCGGAAGTCGTGGCCAGAGCGCGAAAGGCGACGAAGAAAGCGGTATTTGTAAAGCTGTCACCAACCCTGCAGGACATCGGGAAGTCGGCGCAAACGGCGGCGGATGCTGGAGCAGACGGCATCTCGGTGGTGAACACGCTTCCCGGCCTCGTCATCGATGTCGACGCGCGAAGACCAGCACTCGGCTTTGGAACCGGTGGGGTGAGCGGGCCGGGCCTCATGCCCATCGGAGTGCTCGCGACGTACAAGGTCGCCAAGGCTGTGCGGTTGCCGGTGATCGGCGTCGGCGGCATCTCTAAGGCGACCGACATCGTCCAGTATGTCCTCGCTGGAGCGTCACTGGTCGCTGTCGGCACCGCGGCAATGCAACACCCGAGGCTGCCGGAGAGGCTCTTGACCGACCTCGAGAGGTGGTGCCGCGAGAAAGGCGTCAAGTCGTTGAGCGAATTGCGGGGATCCTTACAGTGGGAGAACTGAAGTGAGCCCTAACCGACCCGCGGGAACGAGAACCAAGGTTGCGACTCGCAGCGCGCCGGCCAGCTCGCGCCACCCGATCCCAATCGTGGCGCTCGACTTCCCGCGCACCGACCTCGCGCTGGCGATGGTCGAGCGGCTGGGGGACGCCTGCAAATTCTACAAGGTTGGAGGCGAGCTGTTTACCGCCGCGGGCCCTCAGATCGTCGAGACTCTCCGCGCGCTCGGCAACGACGTGTTTCTGGACATCAAGCTTCACGACATACCGAACACGGTGAAAGGCGCGGCGCGGAGCGCGGCAACGATCGGGGCGAAGCTGCTGACCGTGCATGCGACGGGTGGCCGCGAGATGATCGAGGCGGCGGTCGAGGGGGCGGGGGACAAATGCGGGGTGATGGGAGTGACGATCCTGACGTCGCTCGACGCGGCGATGCTTCGAAGCGCATGGGGCAGGAAGTCGCTGGAGGTGTACGGGGAAGTGCTCCGGCTTGCCGGCGACTGTGCGGCCGCCGGCGCTCACGGCGTGGTTTGCAGCGGGCTCGAGGCCCACAAAATCGGCGCGAAGTACGGCGAAAAGCTGAAGCTGCTGGTGCCGGGAATCCGGCCGGCTGGTGGCAGGACCGACGATCAAAAGCGGACCGTAACTGCTGCTGAGGCGTCGAAGGCGGGGGCTAACTACATCGTGCTCGGCCGGATGGTCACGGAGGCGAAGGATCCGGCCTCTGAGCTCAGATCGGTTATGAAGACGATCTAGCCGTCTCAGCCTTGGGATCGCGGTGGCGGGAGCTCAAATTCTCCCAGCTGACAAAGCTTAGAGCTCTCAACTTTAGTTTTGTGGATGCCGCGGGTTCCGCGAGAATCCCAACGGCGATGACCCTAACCCGGTCTGCCACCACGGTTTGGCCTCAGTGCGCGGGTTGCATTGATGGGGTAGCCTGTGTATTTTCAAAGGCTAACCTCGGAAATATTTAGGGTCTTAAGACCCTTTTTGCCCATCAAAGTGGGGAGTTGGACGTGAAAGTTCGCAGCAGCGTGAAGCCGATCTGTGAGCACTGCAAGGTCATCAAACGGCAGGGCGTGACTCGCATCATCTGCAAGCGCAATCCAAAACACAAGCAGAAGCAGGGCTGATAATGGCGCGCATTGCGGGCGTGGATCTTCCGCGCGAGAAGAAAATCGAGATCGGCCTCACCTACATCTATGGCATTGGCCGCGCGCTGGCGCGTCGGATTCTACAGACGACTGGCGTCAACGCCGAGCAGCGCATTCGTGATCTCAGCGATGCCGATACCAACAAGCTTCGCCAGGCGATCGAAAAGGATTTCCGCGTCGAGGGCGCACTGCGCACCGAGATCGCGATGAACATCAAGCGGCTCATGGACATTGGCAGCTACCGCGGCATCCGTCACCGACGTGGGCTCCCCGTTCGTGGTCAGCGTACGCACACCAACGCCCGCACCAAGAAGGGCCCACGCCGCGCTATCGCCGGCAAGAAGAAGGTAACCAAGTAATCATGGCTATTGGGAAGAAGACAAAGCGCATCATCGAGGCGGAGGGAATCGCCCACGTGAGCGCGACATTCAACAACACGACCATCACGATCACCGACACGCACGGGAACACGATTTCCTGGGGCTCGTCGGGCAAGGCGGGCTTCAAGGGCTCCAAGAAGTCGACGCCGTTCGCCGCCACCGTCGCGGGTGAGCAGGCTGGACGCGAAGCCGTCACGCTCGGCGTTCGCCGCGTACACGTGAGAGTGCAGGGACCGGGATCGGGACGCGAGTCCGCGATTCAGGCGCTGGTCGCCGCCGGCCTGCAGGTCAAGTCGATCAAGGACGTCACGCCGATTCCGCACAACGGCTGCCGACCGCCCAAGCGTCGGAGAGTCTAACCGATGCGTTATACAGGATCGAGTTGCAGACAGTGCCGCCGTGAGGGAACGAAGCTGTTCCTCAAGGCGACGAAGTGCTTCACCGAGAAGTGCCCTGTCGAGCGTCGTCCGACGCCTCCGGGACAGCACGGCTCGTCGACGGCCAGACGCCGCAAGGTGTCGGAGTACTCGAAGCAGCTCCGTGAGAAGCAGAAGATCAAGCGCATCTATGGCGTGAGCGAGAGACAGTTCCGGAACACCTTCGAGCGCGTCGCACCGCTCCCTGGAATCACGGGACACAATCTCCTCGCTGCCCTGGAGTCGCGCCTCGACAACGTCGTGTACCGCATGGGCTTCGCCGGCAGCCGCAAGGCGTCGCGCCAGCTCGTTCGTCACCGGCACGTCGAAGTGAATCAGAAGTCGGTCGACATTCCCAGCTATCTCGTTCAGCCGGGGCAGGAGATCCGCGTCCGCATGAAGTCCCGCGAACAGGCGAGCATAATGACGGCGATGGATCAGTCTTCGCGGGGCGCGCCGCTTTCGTGGATCGCGGTGGATCGCGACACCTTCAGCGGCAAGATGCTCGAGCGACCGACCAGACCGAACATCCCGATCGCCGCGCAGGAACAGCTGGTGGTCGAGTTGTATTCCAAGTAGTTCAGTGCGCAGTTAGTTCGCAGTCCGCAATTCACTCTCAGCGACAACTTCGGACTGCGGACGGTTGGAGTTGATGCAGTTCACCATTCGTACATCTAGGTAAGACGAGACCCTAACTCTCGTTACGGGCTCACCGCGCGTTAGGGGCGGGGTGGCACGTTTAAGGGAAACGAAAAAAATGGCAACCGCAATTGATCTCAGGGGCCTTGTCCGCCCGCAGCTAGTCGAAGCGACGAAGCGCGAAGACAATCCCAACGTCGCAGAATTTCGTCTTCAGCCGCTCGAGCGCGGCTTCGGACACACGCTCGGGAACGCCATGCGGCGTCTCCTTCTTTCGTCGCTCCGGGGCTCGGCCGTGTGGGGATTCCGCATCGACGGCGTCCTGCACGAGCATCAGACGATCCCGGGCGTCGTAGAAGACGTGCACCAGATCATCGGCAATCTCAAGGCGCTCACGCTCTCGTTGGACGAGGGAGTGGAGAACACCGTCCTCCGCATCACCAAGAACGCAGCCGGCCCGGTAACGGCCGCTGATATCGAGGGCCAGGGCGGCGTCACGATCGTGGACCGCAACCAGCATCTCTTCACGCTGCAGGGCGAGCGCGAGATCAACGTCGAGCTGTACGTCGGCCGCGGCCGCGGGTACGTCGAGTCCGACCAGCACGTCATCGACAAGACGCTTCCCGTTGACGTCGTCCGGATCGACTCGATCTACAATCCCGTTCGCCGCGCGAACTTCGCGGTGGCCGAGACGCGCGTCGGACAGCGCACGGACTATGACCGCCTTACGCTGACGGTCGAGACCAACGGCACGGTCACGCCGGAAGAGGCAGTGAGCTACGCCGCCGCACTGGCGCAGACGCACTTTCAGTATTTCGCGGGCTTCGGATCGCACGCCTCGGCGCCGCTCGTTCCGGGCACCGACATTCCGGGCGGCGATGCGCACCGTCTGGCAGATTTGCTGCGCACTCCGATCGAAGATTTCGAGCTCTCGGTTCGCTCCGTGAACTCGCTCAAGAACTCCAACATTCGCACACTGGGTGATCTGGTCCGCCAGAGCGAGAGCCAGATTCTCCAGGTCAAGAACTTCGGCAAAAAGTCGCTGAACGAGATCGCAGATCTGCTCGAGCGCGAGAACCTCAACTTCGGAATGAAGTACGAGGAGACAGCCGACGGCGTCCGCATCACGGATCAGGGCACGCCGGCCAACCGCAACGTCGCGACCGTTGGTGCCGATGACGAAGAGGAAGTGTAAGAAATGCGTCACCGCAAAGTTGGCCGGCAGCTCCGCCGCACGAGTGAGCAGAAGCTGGCTCTGATGAGAAGCCTGGTGAAGGCGCTGATCGAGCGCGGCGCCATCGAGACGACCGAGGCGAAGGCGAAGGAGCTTCGTCCGTTCATCGAGAAGCTGATCACGAAGGCGAAGACGGGAACGCTTCACAACCGTCGCCTCGCCGGCCGCCACGTCGCGCACCGCGCGACCGCGGACAAGCTGTTCAAGGAGATCGGGCCGCAGTTCGCTTCGAGAAAGGGCGGCTATACGCGGATCCTGAAGACGGGACACCGCAAGGGCGATGGGGCCGAGATGGCGCGCATCGAGCTCATCGCGGCGGAGGGCTAAGCCATGGCGCAGATCAAGAGGAATCGCTGCTACGTCTGCGACAAGGGTGTCGCCTTCGGCAACAACGTTTCGCACGCGAACAACAAGACGCGTCGCACGTGGAAGCCGAATCTTCAGGTCGCCCGCATTGTCATCGACGGGAAGATCACGAAGATCAAGGTGTGCACGCGTTGCCTGCACGCGGGGAAGATTCAGCGGGCGCCGAGAGGGAAGACCGCTGCGTAGGGTTCTGTTGCGAGATAAGGAAAGGGGAGCCCTTTGGGCTCCCCTTTTTTTGAACACAACTGAAGACTACACGCTTCCGGCTGATCGCTTCCGGCTCCTCGCTACCGGCTTCACTGCCTGTGCCAAATTTGAATCGAACTGGACATGAACAACTACATTCACCCTCGAGCAAATCGAAGCCCCACCAAGCGCTTTAGCCGGCAGCGCGTCGCGGGCAGCGATCAGCGGGAAGCGTGTAGTGTTCCTTGGTTCTCCCAGACTGGCGAGACAAGTATTTTCACTGATATGCAATCCGGACGCGCATAAGTGCCAAAAAGGACCGACCTCCACCGCATACTACTGATAGGCTCGGGCCCCATAATTATCGGCCAGGGAGCCGAATTCGACTATTCGGGGACACAGGCCGCCAAGGCCCTTCGCGAAGAGGGATTCGAGGTCATCCTCGTGAACTCCAATCCGGCGACCATCATGACGGATCCGGAGTTCGCTGACCGCACCTACATCGAGCCGGTGACGCCTGAATACGTGGAGCTCGTCATCGCGAAGGAGCGCCCCGACGCGCTGCTGCCGACAATGGGCGGGCAAACCGCGCTCAACGTCGCGATGAAGCTGGCCGAGAACGGGGTGCTCGAGCGCTACGGTGTCGAACTGATCGGTGCTGACGCGCGCGCGATTGCGATGGCGGAAGACCGAAAGCTCTTCGGCGAGGCGATGAAGAGGATCGGCCTTGCCGTGCCACCGGGCGGAATCGCCACGACGCTCGATGAGGCGTTCGACATTCTCGAGACAACCGGCTATCCGTCGATTATCCGTCCCGCCTTTACGTTGGGGGGCACGGGTGGCGGCATCGCCTACAACCGGCGGGAATTCGACGAAACCGTTCGCCGCGGGCTCGATCTGTCGCCCGTGAGCCAGGTTCTGATCGAGTGCAGCGTAATCGGATGGAAGGAGTTCGAGCTCGAGGTGATGCGCGACGGAGCCGACAACGTCGTGATCGTCTGCTCGATCGAGAATCTCGATCCGATGGGTGTGCACACGGGCGATTCGATCACCGTCGCGCCGGTGATGACTCTTACCGATCGCGAATACCAACTAATGCGCGACGCCGCGGTCGCCGTCATCCGGGAGATCGGTGTCGAGGCCGGCGGCTGCAACATTCAGTTCGCGATCAATCCGAACGACGGTGAGATGTTGGTGATCGAGATGAACCCGCGCGTGTCCCGGTCGTCAGCTCTCGCGTCGAAGGCGACGGGCTTCCCGATCGCGCGCATCGGAACGAAGCTCGCTGTGGGCTACCGGCTCGATGAGATCCCGAACGACATCACCGGGACTACGCCCGCGTCCTTCGAGCCCGTCCTCGATTACGTCGTGGTCAAGTGCCCGCGTTTCGCGTTCGAGAAGTTCCGGGCGGCGGATCCCCGGCTTACGACGCAGATGAAGTCTGTGGGCGAATCGATGGCGATTGGCCGCACCTTCAAGGAGGCATTCCAGAAAGCTCTGCGCGCGCTCGAGACCGGGCGTTCAGGCTGGACTGTCGCCGCGTCGCTCATAGACGATCGTCTCGAGGACGACTCCCTGGAAACCTTGCGCGGTGCGCTGCGACAGCCGACGCCCGAGCGGATCTTTCAGGTAAAGCGTGCTCTCCTGGCCGGACTTACGATCGACGACATCTACGAGCTCACGGGTATCGATCGCTGGTTTCTGGCGCAGATGGTGGAGATCATCGAAGCGGAGAAGGCTTTCGCGGCTCTCAAGACCGTGGACAACGACGTCCTCTGGCGCATGAAGCGCATGGGCTTCGCGGATAAGCAGCTCGCGGAGCTGCGCGGCGAATCGGAAAGCGCGGCTCGCGCGCGGCGCATCGGATTTGGAATCGTGCCCGCCTACAAGATGGTGGACACCTGCGCGGGAGAATTTCCCTCCGCGACGCCTTACCTCTACAGCAGCTACGACGAAGAGAGCGAGGCGCCGCGAACCGGCAAACGGTCGGTGGTCATACTCGGCAGCGGCCCCAACCGCATCGGGCAGGGAGTGGAGTTCGACTATTGCTGCGTTCGCGCCGCGCTCGCTCTGCGCGAGCAGGGTTACGAGACGATCATGATCAACTCGAATCCCGAAACGGTCTCGACCGACTTCGACATCTCCGACAAGCTGTACTTCGAGCCGCTCACACTCGAGCACGTCCTCGACATCGTCGCGCGCGAGCAGCCGCTCGGCGTGATCGTGCAGCTCGGAGGACAGACTCCACTCAAGCTCACCAAAGGACTCGCAGAGGCAGGTGTTCGCATCCTCGGCACGCAGCCCGACTCGATCGATATCGCCGAGGACCGGCGGCGCTTCGATGCGATCGCGCGAGGGCTGGGAATCCGGCAGCCCGAGAACGGCACCGCGACAAGTCTGGCCGAAGCAGTCGCCGCAGCTGACAGGATCGGCTATCCGGTGCTGGTGCGTCCGTCGTACGTGCTTGGCGGTCGCGCGATGGAGATCGTGTACGACGAGCGGTCGCTGACTCAGTATTTCGAGCGTGCTGCCCGCGTGTCGGAGGACAAGCCGGTGCTGATCGACCGCTTCCTCGAGGATGCCTACGAAGCGGATGTCGACGCGATATCGGACGGCGAGCGCGTGGTGATCGGAGGAGTGATGCAGCACATCGAGGACGCCGGAATTCACTCGGGCGACTCCGCATGCGTGCTTCCGCCATATCTGATCGACGAAGAGCATATCGACGAGATGCGCGAGCACACGGTTGCTCTGGCGAAGGCGCTCAACGTGGTTGGCCTGATCAACGTTCAGTACGCGGTGAAGGACGGGTTGGTCTATGTCCTCGAGGTAAACCCGCGCGGCAGCCGCACCGTGCCCTTCGTCTCGAAGGCGATAGGAGTTCAGCTGGCATCGATTGCGGCGAGAGTGATGCTCGGAGAGACGCTCGATGACATCGGCTTCACCGAGGAAATCATTCCGGGTTACATCTCGGTGAAGGAAGCTGTGTTCCCGTTCAACAAGTTCCGGGAGTTCGATCCGATTCTCGGCCCGGAGATGCGGTCAACGGGCGAGGTGATGGGAATCTCGGATTCGTTCGGGAGCGCTTTCGGGAAGGCGCAATTGGCGGCGGACAACGTGCTGCCGACCGAGGGCGCGATCTTCATCACAGTGAACGACTCTGACAAGCGCGCGGTGACCCCGATCGCGAGGCGATTCCAGGAGCTGGGGTTCCGGCTCGTGGCGACCTCGGGAACAGCCAAGTACCTGCGGGCACGCGGAATTCAGACCGAGAGCGTGCTCAAGATTCATGAAGGTCGTCCGAATGGTCTGGATCTGATGCTGAACGGAGAGATCAACCTCCTGATCAATACGCCACTCGGGAAGGAGTCCCAGCGCGACGACTACACGATGCGCCAGGCAGCGATCGCGAACCACGTGGCCTACACGACCACTTTGTCCGCTGCGAACGCCGCCTGCGATGCGATCCTGTCGCTCCGCTCCCGCGCGCCCTCGGTTCTTTCGCTTCAGGAATGGCACGCGCGGATTCCAAAGGAAGCCGGCGTCTAGATGACCCAGCCCTTCATTCACGAGTCCGCGTATGTCGACGATGGCGCGAAGATCGGCGCGGACACCAAGGTCTGGCATTTCTGTCATGTACTCGGGGGCGCTGTCATCGGCGAGCACTGCTCGCTCGGGCAGAATGTAGTCGTGATGAATGGCGTGAAGATCGGAAACAACGTCAAGATTCAGAACAATGTTTCGGTGTACGAGGGCGTCGAGCTCGAGGACGACGTCTTCTGCGGGCCGTCCATGGTGTTCACGAATGTGGTCAATCCGCGCAGTCACGTGTCGCGCAAGAACGAATACAAGCGGACGCTTGTCCGGCGCGGGTCAACGATTGGCGCAAACGCAACGATTGTCTGCGGCGTGACGCTCGATGAGTACGCATTCATAGGGGCGGGAAGCGTCATTACCAAGGACGTGCCCGCCTACGCTCTCATGGTCGGAGTGCCGGCCCGCCGAGTCGGGTGGATGTGCCAGTGCGGCGAACGGCTGCCCGACAAGAATCCAGAGGCGTGCAAGGTCTGCGGCACGCGCTATCGCCAGGAAGGCGATCAATTGAGGAGAGTTTCCTAGGTGAGCTCCGAGAAGACGTTTCGCGTCGCGCTCGCGGGTTGCGGGCGAATAAGCAAGAATCACTTCGAGGCGATCGACCAGATCGATGGGCTCGAGCTCGTCGCGGTGTCGGACACCGATCCGGAGCGCGCCGCGCAGGCGGGTGCGCAATGGAAAATCCCGCACTTCACGTCATACGAGAAGATGCTGAAGGAGAGCAAGGCGGACGTCGTGACGATTGCGACGCCGTCCGGCTTGCACCACGACCAGGGCATCGCAGCAGCTCACGCGGGGAAGCACGTCGTCATGGAGAAGCCCATGGCGATTTCCCTCACCGGCGCCGACGCGCTCGTGCAGGCGTGCGACAAGGCGGGTGTTCAACTTTTCGTCGTCAAGCAGAACAGGCTCAACCCGCCCATCCAGCTTCTCAAGAGCGCGGTCGACCGGAACCGGTTTGGACGCATCTACATGGCCAGCTGCACGGTACACTGGGCGCGTCCGCAGGAATATTACGACCAGGCTCCGTGGCGGGGAACGTGGGAGTTCGACGGCGGCGCATTCATGAACCAGGCGTCGCATTACGTCGACCTGATCCAGTGGCTAATGGGCCCAGTCGAAAGCGTGATGGCAAAGACGGCAACGCTCGCCCGGCGCATCGAGACCGAGGATTCGGGCATCGCCATCCTCAAGTTCCGGTCAGGCGCTCTTGGATCGATTCAGGTCACCATGCTTGCATATCCCCGTAATCTCGAGGGCTCGATCACCATCCTCGGCGAGAAAGGCTCCGTCAAGATTGGCGGCACAGCGGTGAACAAGGTCGAGTACTGGCAATTCGCCGAGTACGACGATGATGACAAGCTGATCGGCGCGGTGGACACGAGTCCGCCGAACGTCTATGGACTCGGTCACCAGGGCTACTACCGGAACGTCCTTGCCGTGCTAAAGGGCGAGGCGAAAGCGGATACCGACGGGCGAGCCGGGAGAAAGTCCCTCGAGCTGATCCTGGGCATCTACGAGTCGGCCAAGACGGGCAGGGAAGTTCCGCTCCCTCTGAGGGCGCAAGTCTGAACCCGAACCTTGTATCTTTAACAGCTTCGTTCTTGTCGCCAGTTCACCACCTTCTGATCCGGATTCCAAGCCGCGGATAATGGCAGTTCCTCTACTCGATCTCAAAGCGCAGCACGCGATGATTCGCGACTCGGTCCTGAACGCGATGACCAAGGTTATCGACGACCAGGCATTCATTCTCGGCGAGCCGGTGGAGCGTCTGGAGCGCGAGGTTGCCCAGCTGTCGCACACGACCCACGCGATCGGCGTGGCGAACGGCACCGATGCGATCCTGCTCGCTCTGCGCGCCCTCAACATCGGCCGCGGCGACGAGGTGATCACAACACCATTCACCTTTTTCGCGACTGCCGGAGCGGTTCACAACGTCGGGGCACGTCCGGTCTTCGCCGACATCCAGCCCGACACGTTCAACATCTCGACCGAAGCACTGGCGGCGGGCATCAGGCCTTCGACCAAGGCGGTAATCGCGGTCGATCTGTTTGGTCAGATGGTGCCCATCGAAACGATCATGGATGCGGCAGGCAGTTTGCCGGTCATCGAGGACGCCGCGCAGTCCATAGGCGCGCGCCGGAAGATCGACGGCAAATGGGTGATGGCGGGTGAATCAGCGACCATCGGAACGTTCAGCTTCTTCCCATCGAAGAACCTCGGCGGATATGGCGATGGCGGCATGGTCGTAACTCAGAATGATCAGATCGCGACGCGCATCCGC
>JBBQAV010000035.1:0-23751 GCA_038316775.1 Gemmatimonadales bacterium
CCCGACGTCGTAGTGGAACTGGATCTCGGGCTCAGTGCTCTTTCGTGAGCGCGGAGTGAGAAGGCGCAGCGATCGCGCGTAGCGTTTGTCGTTGAGCGGCGCCCAATCGTCGTCGCGGGGCAGCGCCAACACTTTCGGAATCAACCGCGCAATTCCGGCGAGGGATTGGATCCGCTTGCCGATCGCATCGCCCAGGCCCATTGCGGACTCGACGTTCCCCTCGATGTCGATGTCGTTCGAGATAAACGCCTCGACGATCGACAGCTCCGATGGCGGCAGCAGCATCCTGCGCAGCCCGCCGCGACGGCGGACGTTGAGCGAGAAGTCGGCGCGCTCATCCGCGCCCCCATGCAGGATGGTGCCGTCCCAGAGCTTCACATCGTACGATCGCTCGGACGCGGCGCCAAAAACGAGATCGACGACCCTTATCGTGGCCCCGATCGCTGGATCAGGACGCGCCGGCTGAGCGACTTCGATCGACTCGATGCGCTGGGGGTGCGTCATCCGTTTCCAAGGCTTTGAGGATTTGAGTGAAATCGGATCCGCATACTGGGTGCAACTGGGGCGGAGCGTCAAGAGTAAAGTGCCGTCCGGGCGTGTTTTGGGCGGCCTGGTGATATGAAAACGACAGTACGGTGATATGAATCATGCATTTTCGTGGGCCGTCGGGGCCAGGAACTGGCGGGATTCTGATGGCCGTGTCTGAGGGCTGGACGTACAACCGAACGGGCGCAGTTACCCGTCTTTCTACACCAGAAGTGCCGCGCCGCAATTCGAGCAAAACTGCGCATCCAGTTCCGGTCTAACCCCGCATTTCTCGCAGACTCGCGGAGCTTCTACACTCCTCGTTCGGTTCGAGGGCCGGGGCGCGACCTCGAGGTCGGCTCGGTAGAGGGGGTAGAGCACATAGCACAGCGACACGACCGCGAGCACTGTTCCGACGAGAAGCTCCGTCATGCTCCCACCCTATCCGGCACTTGCTCGCCGATGTGTTTGGGCTTGAGAACCGCGACGTAACCGCTCTCCGCGCGCTGCTTGTCGGCGGCCGGCCACATCACGACGAGTCCGCCCAGCACCATGAGCGCGCCGCCGAGCCACACCCAGCGGACGAGCGGGTTGAAGGTGACGTGAATCTCCGCCAGGTCCGCGCCGCGCACGCCGGCGAGGACGACGTAGACGTCCTGCTTGAACGATCCCTTGATTCCGGCTTCGGTCGATGGCTCGAACGTCGGCGCGCCGCGTGAATCAACGTACTGCCGCTTTTCGCTCGTGATGACGCCCTCGGGCTTCCCGTCGCGCGCGACGTCGATCGCGATCGCGGTGACTTCGCGGTTCAACACGTTGTAGCGGGAGATTCCCTGATTCAGGAACGTCCACTTGTGTCCCCACGCATCGGTGACGGTTTTCGCGTCGCCGGCATTGAGTGTGAGATCGAACTCGCGCCTGAATGCGAGGCCCGCGAACGCGGCAAACATCACCACAATTCCGAGGTGCACGATGTACCCGCCGTACGGACGGCGATTGCGCGCGACGAGCCGCGCCAGAGCGATGAGCCGCAACTCGCCGTACATGCGATGTCTCGCGCTCACTCCCTGGTAGAATTCCTGCACGATCGTGGCGAGCACGAGGGCGCCGAATGTGTACGTGAGCAGCGCGGGCAGATTGTGGACACCCAGCGCGAAGAAAAGAATTCCAATCGTCGCCGCGCTGCCGACCGGAATCATGAATTGGCCCTTCAGGTTGGCGACCGACGCTCGTCGCCAGGCGATCAGCGGTCCGATTCCGGTCAGCAGCAACAGCAACAGCCCGAGCGGGATGTTGACCGCGTTGAAGAAGTGCGGCCCCACCGTGATCTTGTTGCCGCGCACAGCTTCACTGATGATCGGAAACAGCGTTCCCCACAACACAGACAACGCGATGCCGACGAGCACCAGGTTGTTGTAGAGGAAAGCCGCTTCTCTGCTGATCATGCTCTCCATTTCAGCGGTCGATCTCAGATCACTGAGGCGCGTCGACACGAGATAGGCGGTCACGATGATCGCGACGACGAGAAACGCCGCGAACCATATCCCCACCGTCGACTGCGCGAACGAGTGAACGCTCGAGATTATGTCGCTCCGCGTGATGAACGTTCCAAAGATCGAGAGGAGGAAAGCGGAGACGACAAGCGTGACATTCCATTTGCGGAACATGCCCCGCGTTTCCTGAACAATGACCGAGTGCAGGAACGCGGTGTTCACGAGCCACGGGAGCAGCGACGCGTTCTCGACCGGATCCCACGCCCAGTATCCTCCCCATCCGAGCTCGACGTACGCCCACCACATGCCGAGCACAATTGCCACGGTGTTGAAGAACCAGGCGAGCAGTGCCCACCGTCTCACCGCGGCGAGCCATTCTGCATCGAGGCGTCGCGTCAACAGCGCGGCGATGGCGAACGCGAACGGAATCGTGGTGCCGACGTAGCCGAGGTAGAGGGCTGGCGGATGAATCGCCATGCCGGGGTTCTGGAGGTGCGGATTCAGTCCTCGGCCGTCAGGCGGAATCCAGTCGAGGCGCTCGAAGGGATTGGAGCCGAAGCAGATCGCCACGAGAAAAACAACGAGAACCAATGCGAGAGTGCCCGACACATAGGGCATCAGCTCACGGTTGCGAGTGCGATTGGTCCACAGCGTGACGGCTGAATAACTCGCCAGGATCAACACCCAGAAGAGCAGCGACCCCGACTGTCCGCCCCAGAAAGCGGTAATGGTGTAGACCTTGGGAAGATTCGCGTTCGTGAAGGACGCGACGTACCTGATCGAGAAATCGTGGGTGAGCAGCGCGGTCCACAGTCCGAGCGATGCGAGCACGACCATCGCGAGGGTCGCGTAGATCGCGCGTTCGCCGCTCTCGATCAGATCTGCGCGGCGCATTTGGCCGCCCGCGAACGAAACCGTGGCGGCCCAGGCCGCCATGAGAAGCGCGACCCAGAGGGACAGCTCGCCAACGAGGATCACGGGCGTGCCTTCACGTTTAACATCCCCACGGCCGCTATCGCCTCGCCGGCGAGCCCGGCTGGCTTAGTGTGGTCGCGCGTTAGCCGGATCAAATCCATCACGGAGGTGATCGCGTGGTATGCGAGGGTGCCACCACAAACCGCGGTGGCGATACCAAACGCATTTATCAGGATCCCTACGATTTGTCTCGTAAGTGATGGCTCCTTTGCTGAGACGCGCATCGCGGACTACCTCACGGTGTGCGAGAGCAAGACCGCCCCCGCGCCTGTACCGATCGCATCCCACGTGAGGTCGCGCACGCTGAAAATGTTGCCGGGCGTCCGCTTATCATGGATCTCGCGCGCAACTCCAAACCCGACCGTGATTCCGATCGCGCCAGCCATCGCCGGCCGGTGCTTCACACCCGCCGCCTGAAGCGCGCTGTACGACACGCTCTCGATGAAGGCCGACATGAAGAAGTGCTTGATCTTGTCGATGCCGAACCACTTGTCCCGAACGACCGCGGTCTGGCCAAATAGAAGATTCACCGCGAGCGAAAGACTCAGGAGCTGACTCATTTCGACCGCCTGGGCGCAGGTTTGCCCGCTTTCCGCGCAGTCGCCTTTTTTGCGTTTGCGCCCGGCGACGAACCCTTTTTCCGGGCGGACGTGACCGACCGCTTCTTTTTGTTCTTTCCGCCAGCGGCATCACCCGCGTCGCGCGCCCAGAAGAGCGTCGCTCTCACGGCACGCTCCCAACCCGCGATCAGGGCGTCGGCCGCTTCGCGCGGCATCGCCGGCGTGAACTGCGTGAACTTCCTCGTCCCGATGAACTCCGCCGCATCGCGCCAAACTCCGCCAGCGATTCCCGCGAGACCGGCGGCGCCTAGCGCGGTCGTTTCGATCATGTCAGGCCGTTCGACAGGGATGCCCAGGACGTCCGCCTGGAATTGCAGCAGCCAGTTGTTCGCCGACGCGCCGCCGTCCACACGCAGCGACGCGAACTTGACCTTACTCCTCCGCGCCATCACCGACAGCATCTCCGCGGACCCGTAAGCCATCGCCTCGAGCGCAGCCCGGGCGAGATGCGCCCGAGTCGACCCACGCGTGAGTCCAAAGATCGTTCCCCGCGCGCGTGGCTCCCAGTTGGGTGCGCCGAGCCCGACCAGAGCGGGGACGAAATACACGCCGTCGTTGGAATCGAGAGAGCGCGCGAGCCCCTCGCTCTCCGCGGCGTTGAACAGGATTCCAAGACCGTCGCGAAGCCATTGCACGGCGGCCCCTGCGACGAAAATCGAGGCCTCGAGAGCGTATGCTGCTCCGCCCGTCTCATCGCACGCGACCGTCGCGAGCAGCCCCTCGCCCGGACGCGGCATCTTCTTGCCCGTGTTGAGCAGAAGAAACGCGCCGGTACCATAGGTGTTCTTCGCCTGCCCCTCAGCAAAACATCCCTGCCCAAAAAGCGCGGCTTGCTGATCGCCCGCGACTCCAGTGATCGGAAGCGATTTGCCGAAGAACGACGTCACGGTCTTTCCGAAGTCTCCGGCCGAGGGACGCACCTCGGGAAGAATCTCCATCGGAATCTTGAAGATGTCGCAGAGCTCCCTGCTCCATCTCATGCGCGTGATGTCGAAGAGCAGCGTGCGCGATGCGTTGGTCGGATCCGTCGCGTGGACTCGCCCACCAGTGAGCTTCCAGATCAGCCAGCTGTCGATCGTGCCCGCGAGCAGTCTTCCATTTCTCGCGACGAATGCGATCTCAGGCTTCTTTAGCAGCCACTCGATTTTTGTCGCCGAGAAATAGGGATCGGGACGCAGGCCCGTTCGCTCAGCGATAAAGGTCGTCTTGCCTTTGAGCTGCGCGCAGCGCTCGGTCGTGCGCCGGTCCTGCCAGACGATCGCGCGGGCGAGCGGCTTGCCGGTGTCGCGATGCCAGACGACGATCGTCTCGCGCTGATTGGTGATGCCGACTACGTCCGGCTTCACACCGCTCATCGCGATCGCATCGCGCGCCGCGAGCAGCGTGCGCTCGAGTACCTCCTCGGCGTCGTGCTCAACCCAGCCCGGCTCGGGATAATGCTGCGTGATCTCCCGATACCCTCTTCCCGCGACGCGGCCATCCGCCGCTATCACGAGCGCCGTGGTGCCGGTGGTGCCCTGGTCGATGGCAAGTACGTGCTTCATCGCCGTATCGATCTGGCGAGCCGGATAAAACACACTCGAATCTTCGGAGAGCAGTGCGTCGTTCATTAGTCTTCTCGCGGCGTCTTCCGCCGCTCAGGAAAGTATTCGTCCAGAAATGAGATCAGCGCCGTTTCCTCCGGCGCGTGCCCGAGCCCGTTGTCCGAGTGATTCGCTGGCTTGGGCAGCGTAATCGTTGTCCCGCTTCGCAGGTACTTCATGACGACCACCGGGTGCACGTAGGACTTCCTACATATAGTAGGGGTGTTTCCCAGCTCGGATGCAACCAGGCGCACGGCGGTGACGACGTTCTTCTTCCGCTCGTTCTGGCTCTTTCCCTTCCCAAGCTCAGCCAGCACCGTCGCCGCCCGCAGGGTTCCACCCCAGGTGCGGAAGTCCTTGGCGGTGTACGGGAACTGCGCCACACTCTCGATGTAGTCGTTGACGTCGCGCGAGTCCACGTTCTGCCACTTCCCATCTTCCTGGTAGCGGAAGAGCCTCGGGCCCGGCGTCTTCAGCAGCTCCATTATGAATCGAACGAGGTCCTTACCCACGACCACGTTACGCTGCGTGATCGAACGCTTGCCACGATACTCGAATTCGACCGTCTCATCGTCCAGCACCACCGCGTGCGACTTGCGCATCGTAGTGATGCCGAAGGTGTTGTTTTCCTTCTGGTATTTCTCGCTGCCGACACGGAAGAAACCGTACGAGATCAGGCGGACGATCCCCGCGCAGACTTTTTGCTTCGACAATCCCCTGCTCCGGAAATCGCGCTGAATCCGGGTGCGAAGCATCGGGAGGTCGCGAGCCATTTGCCGCACGCGGTAGTATTTGCGCAGCTCACCCTTCTCTACCGCGCGGCGATGGTACTTGTACTGCTTCCGCCCGCGCGCGTCGAATCCCCATACCTGGATCGCGCCGCGAGGGTTGGTGGAGATGTGCACGTCACGCCACGCCGGAGGAATCCGGAGCGCGTCGATGCGCTCGAGGTGCGCCGCATCCTTCAGCGCGCTCCCGCTCGGCCCCTTGTATTTGAATCCCTTCGTCCTGGAGCCTTCACGAACGATCCACTTCTGAGCCATTTATCCATCGCCCAATAGGGAAACTTTCTGGGTAGATTTGATCGTCGCCGCCCGCACGACAGATGCCGGCAAATCTACCCACAAACATATCTCCATGCCCTTCAAATTCCTGACGCTGGAGGTCGCGGACCGAGTCGCAACGCTCACCGTCAACCGCCCCGACAAACTCAACGCGCTCAACGACGCGACGATTGCCGAGCTTGGCCACGCGATCGATGAGATCCGCGTTGATGACGCCATCGGCGGCGTGATACTCACGGGCGCCGGACGCGCATTCGTCGCCGGCGCCGACATCTCCGAGCTTTCGGGCCAGACACCTGTGCTCGGCAAGGCCCGCTCAAGGGCTGGGCAGGATGTGTTCCGCAGATTCGAGACCTGCCCGAAACCCGTCATCGCCGCGGTCAACGGCTTCGCATTGGGTGGCGGCTGCGAGCTGGCGATGGCGTGTCATGTCCGCATCGCATCCGACGCCGCCAAGTTCGGCCAGCCCGAGAGCAAGCTCGGCATTCTTCCCGGCTATGGTGGAAGCCAGCGCCTCCCGCGCCTGGTCGGCAAGGGACGTGCGATGCAGCTCCTCATGACCGGCGAGATGATCGACGCGACGGAAGCGTATCGTATTGGCCTCGTGAACAAGGTGGTGCCGGCGCCGCAGCTGATGACTGAGGCGCGCGAAATGATGAAGACGATTCTTGCCAACGGGCCGTTGGCGATCGCTCTATGCATTGAAGCGATTGATAGAGGGCTCGAGATGTCGCTCGAGGAAGGGCTGATTCTCGAGGCGAATCACTTTGGATTGCTCGCGGCGACCGAGGACATGCGCGAAGGGATGCGCGCCTTCATCGACAAGCGCACTCCCGCGTTCAAGGGCAAGTGACCATCGCGATCGCTGACTCAGGGAGAGCGGCTTCGAGCTCAGAAGCCGGAACAGCTCGCATCAGGCTCAACCGGCTCGCGGTCCGCAATTTTCGCAATCTCGAGCGCGTCGATCTCGATCTCCCCCCGGATGGCGCGGTCATCGTCGGCGACAACGGTCACGGAAAGACGAACGTCCTCGAGTCGATCTACTATCTCCAGATCCTCCGCTCCATTCGCGACGCGCGCGATCAGGACCTAACGCGGTTCGACACCACAGGATTTCACATCTCCGCGAGCGCGCACACTCCCAAGGAACGCGAGATCGCGGTTGGGTTCGACCGCAACGGCAAGCGCAAGAAGATCTCGATCGACGGTACCGAGGTCCGCCGCATGAGCGACGCGCTCGGCTCACTCCCCTCGGTCATGTTTTCGCCGCGCGATCTCGAACTGGTGAGTGGCGCTCCAGCCGAGAGACGCCGGTATCTCGACCTTGTGCTGGCGCTCACCGATAAGAAGTATCTCCACGCGCTCCAACACTACCGCGCCAATCTGGCGCGCAGAAACGCAGCGCTGCGAAATGCTGCCCGCCGCGGCTCGTCGAACAGCGAGGCCGAGATCTCAGTGTGGGAGCCCGCGCTGGCGCAGCATGGGTCGGTGCTCATCGAGCGCCGCGCGAAATGGGTCAAGGATTCCGAGGCGGAGTTCGCTCAGCTGCTCGGACGAATCGGTGAGACGGGCGACTCGAGAATGAGCTACGTGAGCCCGTTCACCGAATCGGAAGCGCGACACGATGTTCTCCTCGCCGCGTTTGAGGAGAAACGCGCGCTCGACATGAAGAGAGGTCTCACTCACGTCGGTCCTCACCGCGACGATCTCGAGCTCACACTCGACGGACGGGACCTGCGCCTCTTCGGCTCGGCCGGACAGCAGCGCTCGGCCGCGATCGCGCTACGGCTGCTGGAAGCGGCGACGCTGCGCGATCACTCCGGTGCCGAGCCACTGCTTCTGCTCGACGATCCATTCGCGGAGCTGGACGTCCGCCGCGCCGCCAGAATTCTGTTGATGCTCGAGGAGCGCGGACTGGGCCAGACGATTCTCGCCGTGCCGAGAGAATCGGATATCCCACCGGGGCTGATGCGCCTCGACCGGCTCCAGATCCGTAATGGCGCTATAAAGGTCTGGCTCCCGCCGGCGATGGCCCGGACCCATTCCACGGGCGCCGAATCCCACCCATAGAACATCGGCGAAACAAAACCCATAGGCTGAGGCCAGTGACATGTCTACTTCGGACGGCAGGAAAAACGCTCATGACTACAAGGCCCATCTCGTCTGGGACGGCAGCGTAGGCGACGGGACCTTCGAATACAAGACTTACGGGCGCAAATACCATATTCAGTTCAACGGAAGGCCCGATCTCCCCGGAAGCGCGGATCCAATCTTCCGCGGCGATGCGGATCGCTACAATCCGGAAGACCTCTTCGTCGCCTCGCTCTCCTCGTGTCACCTGTTGACCTATCTGGCGCTATGCACGCGCAACCGGATCAACGTCGTCGCCTACGAAGATGATGCGAGTGGAACGCTGGTTCTGACACCCGATGGTGGCGGAAGCTTTGAGAGCGTGACCTTACGACCATCGGTGACGATTGCCGCTGGTGGCGATGAGAAGCTCGCGATGGAGCTGCACGACAAGGCGCATAAGCTCTGCTTCATCGCGGCGTCGGTCAGCGTTCCGGTTCATCACGAAGCCACAATAAGCGTCGCCCAGCCGACCGTACTTTGATTTCATGCTAGGGCTGATCGGCGTTCCAATCGCCTACGTTGTAGTGCTCGCGGGCCTCCTCCTCAAAAAAGATCCGCGGGGCCTGGGGCTGAGTTTTCTGTTCTTCGCGACGGCCGTGATGACGGGCATCTGGGCGATTGCTCAATCGAGATCGTCAACCGCGGGAATCGGAATGCTCGGTATTCCTTTGGCTGGCGCACTCGCCGGATTTCTGGGACTCGTTTTCGCACGCTGGAGAACATCGGCGGAACAACGCCGCAGAGCCGGAGCATGGGTTGGACTCACGGCTTTCCTGTTGCTCGTCTCGTTCAACATCGCACAGGGCGCGCGGGAAAGGACGAAGAATCGCACCCGCGACGCAGCGCAGGACGACATTTACAAAGAGATCGCACGCAATCGCGAGATGATCGACGCAGCGCTCAAGCAGAATCCCCGACCGAACTACCTGGACAGCAGCATCCGCGCACGAATTGACGATCGTGAATTCCTGCTGGCGGCGCTCACGCACGACTCGATCTCTCCGGGACTTCTCGATACTCTCGCGAATTCAAAGGACATGGGGATCGTCCTCGAAACCATTCGGAATCCCAACACGACCGCGGAAACGCTGACGCGGGTGTATCGAACGCAGTCGTACCCGGACTATTTCTTTCAGGCGCTCGCTGCGCACAGGCATACGCCACCGGCCATCCTCAGTGAGCTCTACCACCGTCCGCGCACGATCACGGGTCTCGACATCTGGTTCGCCGGAAACCCGGCGACGCCGAGACCGATTCTGAATGAGATCTCGCGAACGGCAAGTGATCGTGATGTCATTCGCGCGATGCTCGAGAACCCTGCGCTCGACTGCGGCTTGCTGGGCCAGCTCGGATCAACTCTCATGAAGCGGCTCAACCGCGACGCGGATGATCCGGACGTGATGCGCGTAACGGAGCGGATCCCGGAGATTTGTTCAAAGCAAGGACCGAGGCTAGTACCGTCCTTGCATTAGGAGCATACGTTCTCAGCAGTAATCCCAATTAATTCGGAAAAAGAGCACATGTCCCCAAAGTTACGCCTCCCTATTGCGCTTCTGTTCGTCACGACTGCCTGTGTGGCCAAGAAGGACGCAACTACTGATACGACGAAAGTTGTCGATTCTACGACCGTGACGACCGCACCCAGCACGACGACGCAGAATCCGCCGACGCCTCCACCGCCGGCAACGCAGAATCCGGCACCGACGACACCACCTGACACGACGCGCACCACCAACTGGACCGTCAACGCGGCCGGACTCGGTCCCCTTCGCGCTGGTCAGACGATCGCCCAGGCTAACACTGCCGTCGGCAGTGGATTCTCCGGCAGCACCGATCAGTGCACTTACGCAGTCTGGCCGAAAGCGCCAAGCGGCGTCGCTGTGATGCTTTCAAACGGAAAGGTCGCTCGCGTTGAAGTGCGAAGCGGCACCGTCACGACCGCAAACGGCGCGGGAATCGGCGACACCGAAGCGCGCATCAAGGCGCTCTACACGAACCGCGTCACCAGCACCCCGCACAAGTACAACGCGGGTGGCCATTACCTGACCGTCGAGGGACCGAGCGCGGCGAATCGAATAGTCTTCGAGACCGACGGCGTGAAGGTGACGAACTACAGGTCCGGCCGAGTTCCAGAGGTCGAGCAGGTGGAACGCTGTGGCTGATTGAATGATTCAGCCATCATCCCATGGGTGATGGCTTAATCTTCATGGATGGTTTTCGACATCTTCAAATCGCGCCGGCGGGCGCGGGTGCGTTCCCTGCCCCCGCCGCCCGCGTGGCGTCAGATTCTCGAGCAGAATCTTCCGATCTTCAATCGTCTACCCGAGCCTGATCGCGCCGAATTGCTCGGGCACACGCAGGTGTTCGTGGCTGAGAAGCATTTCGAGGGAGCAGGCGGGCTTGAGGTCACTGACGAGATTCGCGTGACGATCGCTGGGCAGGCATGTCTTCTACTACTGCACCGCGACAGTGATTACTACCCGCAACTGACGTCGATCATCGTGTATCCATCGGGCTATACGGCGAATGAAGATCGCCACATCGGAGGTGGCATTTGGGAGGAAGGCGGTGAGGACCGGCTCGGCCACACCGGCCAGCGTCTCAGCGCGCTCGTGCTCGCGTGGGATGCGGTGCGTCATGGGGCCGCTGAGCCCGTGGATGGCGCCAACCTCGTGCTCCACGAATTCGCGCACCAGCTCGACTTCGAGAACAACGTCACGGACGGCACGCCGAATCTGGAAACGCGCGGAGACTACCTCGCGTGGGCGCGCGTGATGAGCGCCGAGTTCAATGCGCTGAGGAACGCGTCGTATGCGGGCATTGAGGGTGTGATCGACGACTATGGAGCTACTAATCCCGCTGAATTCTTCGCCGTGATCACCGAGGCATTCTATGAGCGGCCGCGCGCGCTCAAGATGAAGCATCCGGCACTGTTCGCGCAGCTGCAGAATTTCTACCGTCAGGATCCGACTACTTATTCCCTCGAGCCCATGATCGAAGCTGAGTCACGCTCATGACAGATCGCGCGATCGTGTGGCGGCGCGCCGACAAGCCCGGCCACGAATTCTGCACTCTGGTGAAGACGGACAATGGCGCGAAGCTCACCGGCGTCGCCGTGCTGTCGAACGACGCCACTCCATACTGCCTTCAATACAAGATCGATTGCGATTCACGCTGGCGCACGATATTCTGCCACGTTGTCGGATACGTCGGGAGAAAGACCGTCGCGCTCGACATCCGGCAAGAGGGCGAGAAGTGGCTGATGAACGGGCTTGAAATCCCCGAGCTGACCAAAGAAGTCGAGGATATCGATCTGGGCTTCAGCCCATCGACGAACATGCTGCCCATTCGGCGTCTTGCGTTGAAGGTCGGCGAACAAGCCGTAGTGCGCGCGGCGTGGCTTCGCTTCCCCGAGTTCACGCTGGAGCCGATCGACCAGACCTATACTCGACTCAGTCCGGACATCTACCGGTACGAAAGCGGCGGCGGAACTTTCCGCCGCGATCTTAAAGTCGATGATGCCGGAATGGTGATCGACTACCCCGAGCTCTGGTACGCCGAGTCGCGAGCTTGACCGCTGCCTGCTACCCGCCACCCGCCACCCGCCACCCGCTGCCCGCTAGTGCGGGTCCTCAATCAGTCCGCGATTATCAATGCCGTTGGTCCGAGACCTCGGTCCGCTCGGCGACCTATGCTCGACAAATCCGCGATTCAGCGCCTTCGCGTTCCGCACGTTCCTCCTCCCGGCAACTGAAGCTGCGGCTCGCTCATCAGCGCCTCGATCTCGTTGATCTCCCTCGGCACGCCGGACGACAGCCACTCCAGCCCCTTGTCGGTCATCGCGTAGTCGTCTTCAATGCGCACGCCAAGCCATTTGTACTTTTCCACCGCGGGTCCGATCTTCGAACGCATCGCGCGATTCTTCGGCGTGTCCGGTAGGAGCGCTATGAATTCCGGACTGACGTAGACGCCCGGCTCGACGGTGAATACATCGCCGACGGAGACTTGGCCGGGGGCCACGTAGTATTGCGCGGGATCATGGACTTCCAGCCCGATCCCGTGCCCACCGTATCCGTGCAGCGCAAAAAGATTCAGCTGCGGACACCCTCCCTCGGGGCAGTTCATGTCTGGCGTTCCATCGAACGTCCCAGTGGGCGACTCGATCAATCCGAAGCGTGTGAGACCAGTCGAGATGATCGCTTTGCCTGCATCATTCGACGCCTTTAGCGTGGTGCCCGCTTTTATCTGGCGGACGAACGCTTCCTGCGCGTCACGCACCAGCTGATACAGATCGCGCTGCGCCGGAGTGAACTTGCCGTTCACGGGGAACGTTCTCGTCACGTCGGCCGAGTAGTGGTCGAATGAAGTGGCCGCGTCGATGAGGATGAGATCGCCGTCACGTAAAAGGTCGTTGTCGTCCGAGTAGTGCAGCGTGGTCGCGTTGCGGCCGGAGCCGACGATGCTCCCGTAGCCGGGCCTGTCGCCGCCCAGACGGCGGAACGTCCCATCGAGAATTGCCTGGATCTCGTTCTCTCCGCAGCCTGGCGCAGCGGCCTTCATCGCCTCGCGATGCCCGCGCGCGCTTATCTCTGCCGCCCGCCGCAGCAGCTCTATTTCAGCAGGAGATTTTTTCGCCCGCAGTGTATTGACCGCCACATGAATCGATGATGGAACTATCGATGGGTGCGCAAGCTTGAGCTGTGAGATGAAGCTCGCGCCTCTCGTCAGCGAATCTTTCCGCACATAGTCGCCGTTGTGGATGTCGGGCACGATATAGACGGGCAGCCCGGTTCCCACCAGCGAATCGACCGTCGTTCTCAGCTGCGCGATGTCGCGGCCCGTGATGCCAATCTTTCCCTGGAGATCCCGAGGCGCCGTCCGCTCCCCGACCCAGCGCGCCACTACGGGACTTTGCGTCGGGACGAACATCGTCGACGTCAGCGCGCCCTTTCGCCTGACGATGAGAAGCACCGCGTCGGATTCTCCGAACCCGGTCAGGTACTGGAACATCGGCACCTGAAAAAAGTTTGGCCAGTCGACGACGGGCTCGACCGCGCCGAACGCCAGCACGATCCCCGAGTCGACCGCAGCGGTCGCCGCGGCACGCCGAGCGGCGTAGTCGGAGGACGTGATCGTCCCGCCGGGCACGGGATTGCGATTCAACATTTGGCCGCCCGCCGTCGTGAGAACCGGGGCGACAAGGGCAAGGATCACCGCGCTGGCAACGCTTCGAAGCATTGAGACTCCAGTGAGTTGGGACGGGCGTTGCCTAGGATACGGGCGGGGCGAGCGGCGGGTCAATAGGTTTCATGGTTTGGAAATGCAAAAGAACAAGTGGTGAGCCAATAGCTAACTAGCATTTAGCTCATGGCCGCAGACGTCGGGACGCCACAAGTGGCGTGATAGCACAAGCGGTTGCTTGTAATCAGGGCCACGTTAAGAACGTCCCGATGCAGTGAGGCTAAAAGGCTATCGGCTTTCCAGCTATCAGCTCACCACTTGTTCAGTTTGTTGTTGTGGTAACCACCTATCCCGTCAGGAAGGTGTCAGCCTGAATACGCGATGGGGGCGTTAAAGCATTGAGTCTGGAAATCTTCACCGAACCAGCAACCTGGCTGAGCCTCGTCACACTGACCGCGATGGAGATCGTGCTCGGCATCGACAACGTGATCTTCATCTCGATCCTCGTCGATAAGCTTCCGACCGGCCAGCAAACAGTGGCGAGGCGGCTTGGACTTTCGCTGGCGCTCGTCCTCCGGCTCGGCCTCCTGTTCGCGATAACGTGGATCATGGGCCTCACCGCGCCGCTGTTCACGGCGATCGGCAATGAGATCTCGGGACGCGACATCATCCTGCTGGTCGGAGGCCTTTTCCTCATCGCGAAGGCGACGAAGGAGATCCACGAGAGTCTCGAGGTTGGGCCGCACGAGCGGAAGGCGCCGTCGGGCAGATCCGCCTTCGGGATAATCCTCGTTCAGATACTCGCCCTCGACATCGTCTTCTCGCTCGACTCGGTGATCACGGCTGTGGGAATGGCTCAGCACATCACGGTGATGGTGATCGCGATGGTTGTCGCGGTCGGCGTGATGCTGGCTTTCTCCGGGGCCGTCGCAGCATTCGTCATGCGGCACCCGAGCATGAAAGTCCTGGCACTCAGCTTTCTTCTATTGATTGGAGTGGTGCTGGTCGCTGACGGATTGGGACAGCACGTCGGCAAGGGGTACATCTACTTTGCGATGGCGTTCTCCTTCGGCGTCGAGCTGATCAACATGAGAGTGAGCGGCAAGGCGGCGCCGGTGCATCTGCACAACCGGTTCGAGGAAGAAGGCCCGGCGTGAGGAAGCGCGATCCCGGCGACAAGAAGCGTAAACCCGCGACCATCGCGGACGTCGTCGGGGCGTTCCTGAAAGATGCGAAGCTGGCTGAGCGGGTCGAAGCGGCGCAGGTGGTTCCCGAGTGGGAGTCGCTCGTGGGAAAACAGATCTCGAGCGTGACGAAGCCGATCTCCGTGACTCGGGACGGCACTCTGTTCGTTTCGGTGAAGACAAACGCGTGGATGAACGAGCTTTCGTTGATGGAGCCGCAGATCCTGGTGGCCCTCAATTCAACGCCGGGACGCACGCGGATTAAGAAGATTCGCATGCAGTTGATGCGAGACGAGAGCGCAATCGCGAAACCACAACTGAAGAACAACCGCCCGCGGCGAAAAAGTTGAAAGCCGGCGGCCCCAGCCACAGGCCTTCAGCTGCAGCGACGATTCGTAGCATTCCCATTCATGGCCACGGTACAGCAATGCGGGCCGAGCTTGTTGCGCCGAATAGGCCAAATGCTCCTTCGATCCCCGATCTTGCTTGAACGGCATCGGACATATACCGAACGAGGTTTGAATCCAAGGCGATCACCCGGTACTCCGGATTCGCTGGAACGAACGCAGGATCGACGTCATAGAAAAGTTGTACCATGTTCGTCGTGATGATGTGCTGGTTCAGCTCGGTATCGCCGCCGACAAGATACGCGGCAGCGCCGGAGACCAACGGAAAAGTTACGAATCGTTTCCCGCCGTTGAGGAGAATCACCGGTTGCGGCCGACCCGGGATGACGACTCGTCCGGTGACCACGCGTCCTTCCGTCTCGACTCGAAGATCGTAAGTACCGAAGGGCTGAAAGTCACTCGCGCCCCGACTGCTGGGGGAGCTGGAGAATGGAAGCACATAGTTCCCGTCGTCGACGCTTGCACCATCTCGCCCCACTCCCGGAATCAACGGCGTAGCCGTCTGTTCGATGAACGTGAATGTCGCGCCATCGGTCAAGCTGGTCACCGAGAAAAGCTCGGCCGATCGGAAGGGTGCGCCGGCGGCGGAGCCCGCGGTCAACAGTAGCGCCTGGATCGCGGTATCCGCTGGTGATACGAATCTCCTCGCCAATGGCTCGGCGGAGATGATGAGATAGAGAAACGGCTCCTGACTAGATGGCGCCGCAAGCGAGGCATCTCGGCACCCTAGCGCCGCTAACGCTGCCATCAGGTGGATGGCTCTCAACCGGTTATGCAAGAGTCCGCGACGGGCGATCGGCCGACGCGTGCCTACCATCGGATTTCGAGCCCCAGGCTCGGGATTATCGGTAACCCTGTGCGCGTCGGCTTCGCGGACTTGCACGCACTCGATCCCGTGCAATACGCCGACGCCCAGTCGTATTCCAAGGCGTTCCGGCGAACGAAAAGATTGATTACTTGCGCGGTGAAAGCGATTTCGGTTTTGCCTCGCTTCGATTCTCGTCTCACTCCAATGTCGACACGGCGGTAATCGGACAGCCGTCCCGAATTTGTGGAGCCCGGGAGATATCGTGTCCGCAAAAACGGACTCAGCTCAGGATCGGGCGCAAAAATTCTTGCCATCACGGGAGTAGCCGCCGGCCCGCTATGCCATTGCGAAACGATGTTGAAGCTCCACTTTCGATTGATGGGAGTCGTGGCAAAAATGCTGACGGAGTGCGGAGCGTCCCAGGCCGTTGGGAAATAGGTGCCTTCGATCTGTTCCGACACCCGCTGAAACATGTACGCCCCCTGGACAAGAGATTTCGATCCGAACTGGCGGGTCAAACTCGCCGTCGCGCCATACCCTCGCCCCGGAATACGATCGAACAGCGGAAAACTGTCCGGAAGGACTCCGGCCGAATCTTGGAACGCGCGCGGATTGCCACGAAGGCTCGTTCGATCGTGATAGCGCTTGTAGAAGGAGGCAATCTCCCACTCGCCTTTGCCACCCAGTTTGTGTCCGAGCGAGACCGCCGCGACGTCAACTTTTCTTGGCTGAGAGAGGAAGAACAGCGGCTGCTTGCCGCTGCCTTCGGCCGGCTCTTCGAGCTCGGTGTCGAACTGATAACGCCGGCTCACCGCAAAGCTGACTTTCGCGCCGTCGTGAATCGTTGTGGTCAACAGCGCGCGCGGGGAGCTGAACGTTTGGCCTTCAAGGCGCGATACCCGAGCGCCGAGAGTGACCGCAGCCGTCGTGCGCAAAGCTTTCGTTAACTCCAGGAAGCCGGTTCCCCTTCGTTGCGTCTGTGATCCCCGGTACTCTCGCGGGGCTCTCGGAGAAAAGAATCCCTCGGGCGAGCCTGTCCAATCCTGATCGGCAGATCTCGCATCGAGTCCAACGCCCGCTTCCCAGCCCCAGCTTTGTTCAAAACGCTTCACGCTTGCCTCGGCCGAAATCCAATCGTGGCGGAGATCAACGAATTGTTGCGTCGTGGGGCCAGGCCCGGGGTCGCTGCCGAGGTCGGCGCTTGCCCGGTTAAAAGACGCCCGCGAATCGAAAACCCAGGTCCCGGCTCGCGTGGTCATCCGCAGCCCGCTGAGACTCTCGCCCCAATCGTAGTCGGTGCCTCCGCCAAATGGCCGTCGATCGCTCGTATAGAAATAAATTCCGCTCAGCGTCGTATTTCCAAACGAGCGATCGACGGTCAATAGAGCGTCGCGATAGCCGAGGATGGGAGCCTCGTCCCCTTTGACCTTTGCGTGGTTGCCCAGAGCCGCGACCAGGTGGTCAAGGTAAGTGATTCTGCCGGACGCGAGCACATCCGCGCCGCCGATCGTACCAGGCTGAAGAACAGTGAGGCTGCTGGACAGCAAACTCACCACCGCCTCACGTTGCGGCGTAGAAGATTTTCGCGACTGAAGCGCAATCAATCCACTCAATCGGCCGTCTGCCTCGATCGGCAGGTGGTGGATCATCACGTCGGCGCGATCGAGGGCCGCGACGTTGAAAGCGCCGAGCACGCCGAGCAGATGAAATGGGTCCTGCAGGGGATGGCCATCCAGCTCGACGCCGGTTTCGTCGCTGCTGCCACCCCCCAGATGAATGCGCCCCTTGAGATCGTTGGGCTGGTTGACTCCAGGGAGCAGGACGATGGCGCGAAAAATGTCCGGCTCGCCAAGAGGCGGCACCTGCCGAACAGTCGCCGACGTTACGGTGCGAGCCATGGGTGGCGCGTTCCCACCGACAACGGTCACTCCTTTGAGCTCGATTGGATGCGGTGCGAGAATTACCGTCAACGAGTCGAACGGGGGTGATACAGCCACCGATTCTGGAAGGAAACCAATCTGCCGAATCCGGACCAACCAGTTTTTCGCTGGCAACGCGACTTCGAAGGTGCCGTTAGTGCGAGTCGTCGTGCGCAAAAGTGTACCGACGACTTCTATTGACGCATTGGCCAGAGGAACTCGCCCGGGGTCGATGACCCGACCCCGGAGTGTGGCGCTCTGCGCGGAAAGCATTGTGCTCCCGCTCAGCGTGCAAGCAAGGGCGCGCAATAACAACCGCGCCAACCGCAAATCGCCTGGCCCGATCAATACGGATTCCAGCTCATGTTCTGGTTCACTTGCTTCCAGGGAAAGAGGTTGAAATCGTAACAGTCGTAAATACCGCCGTAATACCTTTGGTACCCGCAGCGGGAATCTCCCTCGGACTTAAATCTGCGGGACTCGCCGTAACTCCACCGAGGGCTGGGAGTGAAGTGATCGTCTCCCCAACTATCGGTCTCGACAACATCGGACTGTATTTTCTCCCATGCGTATCTGATTTTCCGGAAGAGCGCCGGCGCATTCACAGTTCGCTCGTGGTTAGAAGGCACGCCTTCAATTCGGAGGTCGTGACGATCAGTCCACGTAACGCCGTTGTTGGCCGAATAATAGGTGTGCCACTCGAATTCATTGTGGCCAAACACGCAGGAATACACGTCGCAGACCTCGATCACTATGAGAAACTCCAGGAAGGTCGTGTCGCGAGGAGCCGTTGTACCGCCGCCACCGCCGCCACCGCCGCCGCCGCCGCCGCCGCCGTCGTCCGCAATCAATTTCGACGGCCTGGTTGGCGAGCTCATCCCGAACTGGCTCACGTTACTCAGCATCGAGAGATTCACGGATTCCGGCAGTTCCTTGTTTGCATAGTAATCCGCAAGCTCTGTGACTTTCGTTGAGCCGTCAGGAAAGTATTGAACAAACGAACCACTCAGTTGACCATCGTCAGCATCTTCGATCGTGGTACCGGGAACCGAAGCTTGAGGATGGATCCTTCTCGATTTCCTCTGCGCATTCTGGAGCAAGAAAGTCGCGCCGCTGGAATGTCTGAGCGCGTCAATACGATCCCCGCCAACGCCGTCTGCATCGTAGGCTTGGAGTGTGGTCTTGCGTTCGCGGTTTGCGAAGCCGACATGTACGCCGCCTGCGTCGCCTTTCCATGTGCGACGCTGCTCAACTGAAGGAATGTAGAAGTCGAGAGCGGGCAGTTGTGCGAGGATGATGTCGACCGAGTCCATGGAAATCCTCATTCGCCGGGAACCTTCGATCAAGAGATCTCTGCCGGTCGGTGTCTGCGCGAAGTCCTTGAATACCAGCTTGTGCTCAGTGACAGGCGACGCACGCATTGCGTCACGCACTCCGAGGCGAAGAGACTGCTTCTTCATTCCAAGAGCAAGTGCACGGGCTATCACATCCGCGCCTGCTTCGTCAACGCGTTGGAGAACCCGAACCTGAGAGCCGGTCGGTACATTTTGAACGCCGATGGGGTCGCCGGAGCACGCTCCGAGAAGCGCAAAAACAACTGCCCCTGACGTTCGTCTGACCAACGCAGGTGAACGGTACTGCCGTGTGGGGACTTTCATTTTCACGGGCCTCCTGTGGCGGGAATGTTCGAGACTGTCGCTGTTTCCTGATTGCGGCGGCAACGTATTGCCTACCGTGTCAGGATCGCGTCAGTCTCGGGATGCCCTAAAATCCAGGAACCCAGCTCTTCGTCAGAATGATGCGAGCGGAGTGAACACGACTCGAATGCAACTGATGCGCGACAAGAGCGCTAGCGTGAATCCAGAATCGAAGAAAGTTCTTGTAGTGGCTACTGCTTAAAGATGGCGACGGCTTTATCAAGCCTGTCCCCGCCGCGGTGCTGCACGTTCACGAAGAGCCTGTTGCCGCCCTTCTCCCAATAGATCCCCGTCGGCTCGGCGTCGCAGTCTGTGAGGCTGGCAAAGCGTTCGACGCTCGCGGCCGGTGAGTGATGTCCCCTGCCTGGACGCGCCAGCCAGATGTCATCGCCGTTCTTCTTGCTGGCGAAGCTGCCGCCTGGATCTTCCGCGATGTACAGGTTGCCGCTTGGATCCAGAGCGAGGTTGTCCGGCATCGAGAAATCCGCTGTCGTGTTGAGCCCAACCTTCACGTAGTCGTAGACGAATGGACGTGAGCGTGATCCTCCACGCTCGTTCTCATTCTCTCCTTCGTCGTCACCGTTTTCACCAGTGAGGTCGATCGCCAGAATCCGGTTATCGACAGGGGCCGCGAGGCCGGTGATGGCGACAAAGAGCGTGTTCTGTTCGCCGCGAACGTTGCCGGTCGACGTCCCGGTCTCGACATCTTCGGGACGATTGTAGCCTGTCGCTCCAATCGCATCAGCAGCGGCGCTCGCGTCGATCTTCACCGCATTACGATCCAGCGGAATCCACTCGGCGCCGCCGGTACGATCGCCGGTTGGTGAGACGATCTTGAGCACATAGAGCTGTCCGCTCGACAGGTCGCCCTTCTTGTCAGGCGTGAACTTGAAGATGTAGCCGGGATTGCGCTCGCTGATGCTGTAGAAATTTCCCTTTTTGTCGAAGCGCATCCCTTCGTGTGATTTGGAGCCGAGCGCGGGGCGCACGAAGATTCTGTCCAGCGTTGACGGGTCGCCCTTCTTGGGATAAAGCTCGTATACGAGTCCCGCCTTGGCGCTGGGGTAGTCGGGGTCGGGCTTGCTCGACGCGTTGGTCTCTTCAGCGACGAGAATCGTGCCCCACGGCGTCCAGACGATCGGGTCCATGCTCTCCCAATCGGCGCGGAACGCAAAGCGCTTCGTGCTGTTCGGGCCAAGGTTATTCAGATCGGTGACGGTGACTTCACCAACACCACCTTCGCTGGGTCTATACAGGTAGCGCCCCGCATCGGGACCGTTCTCGTTCTGCGTGTTCATGTCGATCGCGTCGGCGAACTGCGGCTCGCTGGCGATGATCGTCTGACCGAATCCGGCGGGGAGTGAAACAGGATTGACCGGATCGCCGCCGGGGACTGTGCAGGCGTACGACGAAGAGAGTGCGGTGAAGTGGAAATTGCCGCGATCACCTTCACCGGAATTTTCCGAAGCTGCGAATGAAGCGACTTGAAGCTGTGGCGCGGTGGATATGGTGTCGTCGGCACAGGCAGTGATGAAGAGGGAGATTGCCGCGGCGCCCGCGATCGAGAGCCGGCTCGCGTGATGCGTTGTTTGCATGAACTTCCTCGGAAAGGAGTGGACCGGGAAGTTCCCCGGTCTCTTCAACGATCAGCGGACGACCGTGTCTCGAACGCGTATGCATTTGGGCCGCGTCCATGTAACGACGGGCAAGCATTTTTGCATCGGCCCACTCATTGGTTTTCGCCGACAGAAATGATGAGCTAAGTCGTTGTGCCGCAATAGCTTTGGATTGCCTGCTGAGCTTGCGTTGACTCAGCCGAAGGGGTATCTTACAACTTCTCTTTGAAGGCGTAATTCGATCGAAATTCAAACCTTGATAAAAGGTTGAATTTCGGCGTGTCTTCGGCGATCAAAGTTCAGAAAATCCCACCGGTAATTCATGGCGAAGACGGCAACGGCCGAAGTGTTGGGTAGCGCGCGCTACGACGCCGGCCAGATCCAGGTTCTAAAAGGTCTCGAAGCGGTTCGCAAACGTCCCGGCATGTACATCGGCAGTACCTCTTCGAGAGGACTGCACCACCTGGTGTACGAGGTAGTCGACAACTCCATCGACGAAGCGCTGGCGGGTCACGCGACACGGATCGAAGTGACGATCCACCCCGACGACTCCATAACGGTCGTTGATGACGGCCGAGGAATCCCGGTGGATATTCATCCGACGGAGAAGATTCCGGGCGTGGAGCTCGCGATGACGGTGCTGCACGCCGGCGGAAAGTTCGACAAGAACTCCTACAAGGTCTCGGGCGGATTGCACGGCGTGGGTGTCTCCGTCGTGAACGCGCTCTCCGAGCAGCTCAAGGTGTGGGTGCGCCGCGAGGGGAAGGAGTACTACATGGACTTCGAGCGCGGCGACACCGTGACGAAGCTCAAGGTACTCGAAAAGGGCGTGAAGGAGCGTGGGACTACTGTATGGTTCAAGCCCGACCACACGATCTTCACCGAGCTGCGGTACGACTACCTGATGCTGGCCAACCGGCTGCGCGAGCTGTCGTATCTCAACAAGGGTTTGACGATCACGATCAAGGACGAGCGAGTCGGCGAGGAGAAGACGGAAGTCTTCCACGCCAAGGGCGGCCTCAAGGAGATGATTCAGTTCCTCAATGAGAAGAGGAAGGTGCTGCATCAGGAGATCGTGTACATCGACACCGAGCGCGACGGCGTCGAGATCGAGCTCGCGTTCCAGTACAACGATGGCTACAACGAGAACGTCTTCTCGTTCGTGAACAACATCAACACGCATGAGGGTGGAACCCACCTCACCGGTCTCAAAGCGGCGCTGACGCGTACGATCAACAACTACGCGGCGAAGAACGGCGCGCTGAAGAAGTCGGACTTCACGCTATCGGGAGATGATGTGCGTGAGGGACTTACCGCCGTACTATCGGTGAAGGTGAAGGAGCCGCAGTTCGAGGGTCAGACCAAGACCAAGCTCGGCAACTCAGAGGTAGAGGGAGCGGTCAAGGGCGTGGTGAACGAGCAGCTCGCCGCGTATCTCGAGGAGCACCCTCGCGTCGCTAACATCGTGATCGAGAAGGCTGTCTCGGCGGCTCGTGCTCGTGAGGCAGCTCGCAAAGCCCGTGACCTGACGCGTAAGAAGTCGGCGTTGGACGTCGGTAATCTTCCCGGCAAACTCGCCGATTGTTCTTTGAGTGATCCTGCGTTGTGCGAGATCTACTTTGTCGAAGGAGATTCGGCCGGCGGGTCGGCCAAGCAGGGACGCAATAGAGCGTTCCAGGCGATTCTGCCCTTACGCGGAAAGATCTTGAATGTTGAGCGCGCGAGAATCGACAAGATTCTTTCGAACGAAGAGCTAAGGACGATCATTACCGCGATTGGGGCGGGGATCAAGGAAGAGTTCCAGATCGAGAATGTGCGGTATCACAAGTTGATTCTGATGACGGACGCTGACGTCGACGGGGCGCACATTCGGACGCTGCTGCTGACGTTCTTCTTCAGGCAGATGCCGCAGTTGATCGAGGCGGGGTACGTCTACATCGCGCAGCCGCCGCTCTATCGCGTGGCGCGGGGGAAGGAGGAGTATTACGCGTATGACGAGAAGGAGCGGGAGCTGTATGTTCAGCGGCTAAGCAATGGTGACGGAAAGGCTACCGTCAACATTCAGCGGTATAAGGGTCTTGGAGAGATGAATCCATTGCAGCTCTGGTCTACTACTATGGATCCGGAAACGCGGACGATTCTTCAGGTCACCATTGAGGACGCTGTTCTCGCCAACGATACGTTCGAGAAGTTGATGGGGGATGATGTGGAACCGCGCAGACTCTTCATTGAGGAGAACGCGAGGTTTGTGAGCAATTTGGATATCTGAAGACCGACGCTTTTCCCAGCGCTTCAATCAAACACGAGGCCTTGCTGACGCTCGGCAGTCCGGAGGTAACCGACTGACTCGGCGTCCTCTGTCTCAGCGTGGCCACCCCGCTTGCGGCAAAGCCGGCGTGATCTTCAACGCATTCTTGTAGTACACTTTTTTGAGCACTTCGTCCGGAAGCCCGATTCCGTACAGCTTCCAGAACGCGTGATACCCGCGGTAGTAGTCGAAGTAGTCGTCGTTCGTCTCGAACACGCGCCAGTAGTACGGATACTCC
>JBBQAV010000036.1:0-23371 GCA_038316775.1 Gemmatimonadales bacterium
AGGAAGTGGAGATCGAGGGAGCCCCGGTGCCACCCGCCCCGGAGCTACCAGCTGAGCCAACGATTGCCGAGATTCTGGCAACCGATTCGGACACGGACTTCGCTCTGCCGGAGACGGTTGCGGTTCCGGAGGAGATTTAGCGGAATCGTGCCAATGCCTTGAGCCGGGTTGAGGGCCGTTCTACTGACCCAACTCGCCGGCTGATTGCGCGGGAGTAACAACTCCTACAACATCCTCGTACGGATTATCCGTGCGGGGATGTTGTGCATCACGGCCCTGAATGTCGGATGAGTTCGAATGTTTTGGGTGCAGGTCGATGGCAACCTACTACCTGGTGGATCTCCAGCTTTAGATGGACCTCTACATTTTCTGTGTGGTTCTCGGCGCCGCCGGCATGGCCGCGATGGCGTTCCTCGGATTCACGAGCAGCCACAGCGGAGGCCATCACGGTCATGACACCAGCGGCCACGAGATGCATGGCGTCGGGGGTGCGCACGCTCACGACGTAGCCCACATCCAGCACGCGCACCACGCGCCGCCAACCACGGGCCACGCGCACGACACTCACGTCCACGCGGATGGCTGGAAGTCGCACCTCTGGTCGTGGCTCTCGCCGCGAGTGATGTTCAACGTGCTGGTCGGATTCGGCGCGACTGGGCTGGTCGTCGAGCGGCTGGTCGGGCCGGTTCTCGCATTTCCGATCGCTCTCGTGGGAGGATTTCTGTTCGAGACTGTCGTTGTGCGGCCGATATTCAATTCACTCTTTCGCTTCGAGTCCCAGCCCGCTCAGACTCTCGAATCCGCGATCATGTCGGAAGCCAGAGCCGTCACAGGTTTTGATTCCAACGGCAATGGGTTGATTTCGCTCGAGCTCGGCGGCGAAGTAGTACAGATTCTCGGCACGCTCACGAATGACGAGCGCGCGTCCGGCGTCCGCGTGCGCTCCGGCGACGCCGTCAGAATCGAAGATGTCGACAGCGCCCGAAATCGCTGCACGGTTTCCCGCATCGGCCTCGGTCAGGCCTGATTTCATAAAGTCTTACCCGCTCTCTCAAAGGATTATCCTCAGATGACACAAACGTTGATCATTGTTGCCGCCGTGCTCGTCGGCGTGCTCGGAGTAATACCGCTCATCGTCTCATCGTTCCTTCGGAACGTCGACGCGGGAACCATCCGCATGGTGAGCTGGCTGCAGGGAAGCACGATCATCTATCGCGGACCCGGCAAGTCGAAGGAGGTGCCGCTGCTAACGACCGGCACCACGCTGTCGAGCAAGGCGATCAATGTCGACCTCGACATCACCGATCAGACCGCCGACCTCGATCGCAACGGCACGCCGCAGCCGATCAAAGTGCGAATTCTGGCGAGCGCGATCGTTTCCGTCGGCGATACCGACACGCTGATCAAGACCGCCGCGAATCGATTCTTCTCAAAGGATACGGCGGATCAGGAGAACATCCTGATCGACCTGCTATCGAGCTCCGCGCGCCGCGCCATCAACCTCCTCACGCACGACCAGCTCTTCTCGGCCAAGACCGCGCCTCAGCTCCCTGGTGGATCCAGCGGCCGTGCCGAGCTTTCAGCCGGAGCCAGTCAGCGAACGGCCCTCCAGGTTGCGGCGGACCAATCGACGGCGATGACCCGTGGGGCAGAGGTTGCGCTACAGGCGATGGAGGAGGACGACGACGACCCGCTCGCTGTCATCATCAGAAAGGCGTGTTCCAAGGAGCTCACGGATCTCGGTCTCATTTTCAATTCTCTCAACATCAAAGTGGTCCAGTCCGAAGTGGCGGAATCGCGCCGCCGACAGTCGGCCGCTGAAGCACAGGCGAATGCGGACATCGTGACCGCACAGCAAGCGCGACGCGCGAAGGAGGCACAGCTCGAAGCTGAACGCGTGATCTCGGACAAGCAGCGCGAGCTGGAGCAGACCAAAGCATCGAACGCTGCATTGATCGCCGAGGCTGAAGCGAAGAAGCAGACCGCGCTCGGTTTTCAGCGCGTCGCCGAGCTCGAGGCTACGCAGATCGCGCAGGCGAGAGCGGACGCCGAAAAGATGCGCATCGAAGCCGAAGCGCGTGCGCGCGCCGAAGCCATTCGCATCACGACAGTGGCGCAGGCGACGGCCGAGAGCATTCAGAAAGTGAACGAGGCGATCAAGGCTGGCGGCGAGAGCTACTTCAGGTATCGCCAGATCGAAATGATTCCCCAAATCGCGCCAGTGATCGCTGACGCGCTCGCGAAGGCAAGGCTCGTCACGATCTCGGGCGGTTCAGGGCCGGGTGGAGCGGCGGATTCCGCTACGCACAACATCACGAGCGTGATTCAGACCGTGCTGGCGGCCCAACTCGTCTCGAACAGCGGACTGCTCCAGCAGGGCGAGCCGCCGCGCGAACCCGTTCGAGACAACGGACGCGAAGCTCCCCCGGCAAAGGCGCCGGGGGCTCCGCCGCCTCCGGCCCCACCACCCAAGACGGGCTTTAGGTAGGACCGAAGTCGTAGAATTATAGGATCGGAGTCGTAGAATCGGGCGGCCTGGACAGAGATGTCCGGGCCGCCCGATCTCTTTCTGCGTGGCGATCTGCCAAGTGCATTGCAGAATTCTGCCGGGCGGCCCCCGATACCCGCGCGCCAGCCTACAGCTAAACCCTGTACCCTCAATGAGTTGTAACTACTGCTGAGCTTTGGCCCTTTGTCTGCCTTGGAGGGACTCATCGGCGTGGTCCTCACGCCACGTCTTTCAACCGCCTAACGGCAGCAGTGGAGTCATTATGCCAAATCGTTCGTACAGCTTTATTACCTTCGCGGGCGTGCTGATCCTGGCGATCGCCTGCAGTGGAGACAACCCGACCGGACTGGGTGCGCCTTCTGGGATCTCTCCGGACGCGCCGCTCAGCTCGGCGATCAAGTCAGACATCGCGACGACGGCGGGAAACGCCATCGCTAGCGATCTCGAGACGCTGGGCGCCAACCAGGCATCAGCAGTCGGATCCTTTGCGGTGTTCGCGCCTTTGTCGGCGCCTGCTTTTGATGGTGCGACTGCGGGTTCCCCTCCCTCGAACCCTCCGCCGCCGAACTGTACGTTCGGAAACGAGCCGGGGGTTTTTCTTTGCGTGAAGGAGCCAGGTCCGGGCGACCATCTCAAATGCACGTACTCTGATGACAAACACCTCTATATCTGCATCAAGCAGGAGCAGCCCGACTCCAGTGCGCCATCGGGAGAACCGAAGCCTGATTCGGCACCGCCGTCGGGAGAGCCGAAACCTTCGGGCGAGCCGGCACCCGCACCCGCCCCCGCACCCGCGCCAGCGCCGATGAGCGAGTCCTGCAGCTTCAACGCAGACGCCCTCATCTATCGATGCGTCAGGTCGGGCGATGGAAAGTCAGTCGTGAAGTCATATCAGTTCCTCGACGGGTCCGGCAAAGCGATGGAGAAATTCATCCGGGGCACGACCGAGTCGATTCACTATCTCGTGAAGACCGATGGCAGCGAAGTCAAAGACAACTATACTAGCGCGACTCATTCGCTTCGCGACGTAACGCTCAGCGGGTTCCTCGGCCCCAATCGCATCTGGAACGGGTTCGGGAGCAGTGCCGACACGACTTCGCACAAGGAGAATCTGTCCACGCGTAAATACACCGGCTTCTCGGTGGATACGCTCAAGGCAGTGACCTTCGTCGACGAGCGCGCCGCGCATCCTTATCCACTAAGCGGTGTTGCGATCAGGGTCGTGGATTACACGGCGGTCTCAACGGGCGAACAGGTCGAAACCACCTCGGTTCACAGACGCGTCGTCGTGACGTTCAATGGGACCGCGGACGTGCCGATCACGCTCGGCGACTATAGCTGCGTTCTTCACCTCGACACCCACAAAGTGGACGGCTGTAAATAATAATTGGTGATCTGGTTGGGAGAGGCGGGGTGCCGCGGGGAAACTCGCGCTGCACCCCGTTTCTTTTCTGCTGGCCGGTCTTATCGTGTTTTCCGGAGTATTGTACGTTCCGGTGCCGACACCTATGTTGATCCTGGGATTGGCCCGCAAGGCAGAATCTGAGCGAGCGACCCGCAGCCGGCTCGGGTTCGAAGGGGAGGTCTGCATGTCTTACCGTGTTTCAGGCAGCCGCATTCTTGGCAGCCGCGCTCTTACTAGACTGCTCGCGCCGGCGATTTTTGCAATCGTTGCCGCTCCACTCGAAGATCTCGGCGGACAGGCCACCGGGGTCATTGTCGGGACTGTAACCGCCGAAAAGGGAATCGCGCTCGTAGGCGTGGATGTGACCGTCCGCGGAACGCAGCTCCGTACCACCACTGATGATCGGGGAGAGTTTCGGTTGCCTGGCGTGCCGTCAGGAACCGTGGAGCTGACCGCGCGACGCCTTGGCTTTCGCCCCGCCTCGGTCCGGGTGACAGTGGAACGAGCCGAAACGGAGACAATCACGCTTTCGCTTGCGATTTCCGCTCAGGATCTGTTGCCAGTGCTGGTTCGGGGGCAGCAGGTCAAGTACACGGGTCGCCTCGCCGGTTACTATCAGCGCCTGGAGCGGGGAACCGGAGGCGTTTTCGTCACGCGGGATCAGATTGACAGGGAGCGTCCCCGCAACCTTACTCAGCTTCTACAACGGGTTCCTGGCATCAGTCTTCAACGGCGTGGCGGCGCCGCGATGGGCGTTCGCATGCGAGACCGAACGTGCTGGCCGCTCGTCTGGCTGGATGGAAACGCGCTGTCGTCGGGGGAGGCGGATATCGATGGGATCCTTCCCAGCTCGCTCGAGGGAATCGAGCTCTATATGGGCTCGACGACAGCTCCCGCTCAATTCAGCTGGACGAGGAACATGTCCAGCTGTGGGACCATTCTCCTCTGGTCGCGCGCGAGCGACAATATTCCTCGAAAGTGGGCAGATGAATCGTCAGGGCTCGACTCGCTCGTTGCTTCACTGGCTGTGTTTACCGCCGACGCCGTCGACAGAACCGCGGTTCTGGATTCCGGAGTGCCTCTGGTCATTCCTTATCCGCCTTCCCTCTACGCCAGTCACGTGCGGGGGACGGTGATCGCCGAATTCGTCGTCGACACGGTGGGCCGCGTTGAGCCAGGTACGTTCGCCATCGTGGCCTCCTCACATCCGCTCTTCACGGAGGCCGTGAGGCAGGGGGTGAAGGTCGCGAACTTCAAGCCAGCCATCCGAGCGGGAAAACCGGTGCGGCAGGTGGTGCATCAGCCGTTCGAATTTACCGCATTCAAGTAGCGCCCCGGGGCTGGCAGGTCTCTCGCTCCGGAGACGCGGCGCCCGAGGCCCAAAGTCCGGAGCGCAGTGGCGTTTAGACACCTGCGGCCAGCAAGGGATCGAAGATGTCGTTGACACGCGAAACGCGGCATCCTACCTTCTCCAGCATTCGGGTGGCCCCATCCGACTATTTGCCCATCCTGCCCGGAGACTTATGGAAAAATCCTAGTCCGTAGACTCGTGGCGCTCACTCGCATTCACGTGCTCGAGCAGCGGCGCCCTCCGCACCGATGGAAAAGCTCAGAAGCCAGTCCACCCACTCAAGCAGCAGCTGTCCGGGAACGGAAATCCGAAAAACCGGTCCCGACTGCATGAGACTCCATTCGAAGTGAGGAATGCAATAATGGAAATTCGTAAGTTACTTCGCTGGTGCGCACCCATCGCATCGGCGCTCGCCCTATTTGCCATCGCCCCCTCGGCACACGCACAGGGCGCCGTCGTCTCCGGCAAAATTACGAGCGAGCAGGGCCGCGAGATTCAGGGCGCAAACATTGTCGTTCCAGACCTGAACATCTCCGTCGGAACCAACGCTGCCGGCAACTACACAATCACAATTCCAGCCGCTCGCTTGAACGGGGCAAGCACCGTGATACGCGTGCGAGCAATTGGGTACGTCCCAAGGACCTCAGTACTGGCACTCACCTCCGGTGAGGCAACTCTCAACTTCACGCTGGCGCAGGATATCAACAAGCTCGAGGCGGTCGTTACGACCGGCGTGACCGGCGCAACGGCGCAACGCAATCTGCCGTTCGCGGTCTCCCGGCTCGATTCGTCCGACATGAAAGTTCCGGCGATAAACCCGTTGTCGCAGCTTGCCGGCAAAGTTCCCGGAGCCACGATCGTGTCTGCATCCGGGCGTCCGGGAGCAGCTCCGGCGGTTATTCTTCGCGGACCCACGGCGATCACCGGATCAGGCCGCGGTCAATCCCCGCTGTACATCATTGACGGCGTCATTCTAAGCAATCAAGGCTCGAACACCGGCGGCGGTGGACTTCCGGACATCAACCCACAGGATATCGAGAGCGTGGAGGTTCTCAAGGGGGCCGCCGCGGCCTCGCTCTATGGGGCGTATGCCGGGAATGGAGTCATAAATATTCGCACCAAACGCGGTGTCGGCTCTACTGACGGCGTGCATTTCAACGCCCGCACCGAGCTCGGGACAAGCGATGTCGAGCATCATATCGCCATCAACCAGGGGCACGCGCTCCAACTCGATGAGACCGGAACCAGGTTCTGCATCGGTGGAACCGGAGTGACTCGCTTCCAGTGCGCTCGCAGCATCGACTACGCCGCCGAGGCTTTGCGGATCAACGATCAGGCGCTGGACTTTCCACTATCTCCGGTCGGCTCATTTCCAGTAGATCCCGGCTCCGCTCTGGCCGGCACAGACCCGGTGTTGCGGGCAGGATTCCTGTCCCATCTCTGGCCCGGGATGAACTACAACGCCGTCTCCCAATTCGTCCGTCCGAAGCCGGTGATAAACAACACCGTCGATATGCGCGGCCACTATGGAAATACGTCTTTCTATAGTAGCGTGTCCAGCCTCGACCAGGGCGGTTCGATCAAGTATCTGAACGGCTTCCAGCGCACGACCGCGAGGCTCAATCTCGATCAGCAGATCGGAGCACGATGGACTGCCTCGCTTACCAGCTATTTCGCCAGAGGTCAAAAGGACGGATTCAACCAGGAGGACGGCGGCTCCGCGTTCTTCCGCCTTACCCGCCAGGTTCCAATCGCGAACCTGGAGGCAGTCGACTCGCGCGGCCGTCTCTTCATCCGCCCGAATCTCGGCGGGGGCGGCACTCAGAACTACAACCCGCTTTACCTGCTCCAGAACGATTACCAGGCCAGCAAGACCAACCACTTCACGGGCGGCGGCACAATTCGTTTCGTGCCAGTCGACTGGATGGATCTCGAGGGCAACGTGAGCTATGACGGCTCGCAGACAAACCTCGACATCTTCGACGACAAGGGATATCGGATCAACACGGCGGGTACGGTGACTCCGGGCGGAGATGCGTCGCGCGTCTGGAAGTCGGCGGAGCAGCTGCAGTCGTATAACGCCAGCATGAACATGAACATCACGCGTGATCTGCGCGATGACATACATTCGCGCACCACGTTCCGCTATTTGTTCGAGCGTGAGGACAACGACTACCGCCGATCGAGCGGTGGCATTCTGACGGTAGTAGGAGTGCCGAACCTGGCCAACGTGCAGAGCTCCACACTCGGGGCATCTTCCAACGTTCAGTCGATTCGCAGCATTGGATTCGTCACGGCGCAGAACTTCGAGATCAAGGATCGATACATCATCGACGCTCTCGTGCGTCGTGATGGAAGCTCTCTGTTCGGGCGGGCAAACCGCTGGAAGACCTTTGGTCGTGGGTCGGTCGCGTGGCGTATCTCGCAGGAGCCGTGGTACTTCATCCCGGCGCTCAACGAGCTCAAGCTGCGTGCGTCCGTCGGCACCGCCGGTGGCCGTCCCGGATTCACCTATCAGTACGAGACCTACACCATCGCCAACGGCGTCGTCTCCAAGAGCACGCTGGGAAATCGTTTCCTCAAGCCTGAGTCGATTCGCGAGAACGAGTATGGAGTCGACATGGAAGCGTTCCACCGCATCGGCGTAACGGTCAACTATGCGAAGTCGGACTCGCGAGATCAGATCCTGCTGGTGCCCGTTCCCGCAGTGACCGGGTTCGGACAGCAGTGGAAGAATGCCGGAGTTCTCCAGAACAAGACTTGGGAAGCTTCAGTCAACGTTCCCATCCTCAACGGCAAGGATCTCCAGTTCTCCACCAGGTTGATTTACGATCGTAACCGCGCGATCATCACGCACCTCTACGTGCCGAGCTTTACGTTCGGCGCGACGGCGCAGGCTACTGATCAGATCTTCTTTGCCAGAGAAGGTGAACGTTACGGAACCTTCTATGGTCGTGCTTTCGCGACCAGCTGCAGCCAGCTGCCTGCACAGCTCGCGGCGTCGTGCGGAACTCCGGGCGGTGACTTCCAGCGAAACGCCGACGGGTGGATTGTATGGGTCGGTGCAGGAAATACTGTGAACGACGGCATTACCAAAAATCTCTGGATGTCGCGGCTTCCGACGAATTCGCCGTACTATACTGCGAACTCGAGTGGACAGAACGGCTATATCAATCCTTCGGTTGCAGTCAACTGGGGTATGCCGATAATCATCCGCGATTCAACCGGATCGGCGGTTCAGACGGCGTTGGGCAATCCGCTTCCGAATTTCCACTGGGCCCTGTCTCACACGCTCGGCTACAAGCGGTTGAGCCTTTACGCGCTCTTCGACGCCGCTCGTGGGCAGCACGTCTACAATCAGGGGCGCGGGTGGTCGTATCTCGATTTCCTCGAGGGGAGAGAGAGTCAGCTCGGGAAATCGGTCGAGAATGCCAAGCCGCTGGGCTATTACTATCGCGCGGCCGCACCAGATCAGAGCCGCCTCGGCGGTCTCTACGATGTGCTTGGACCCAACAACGCAGTCACCGAAGATGCCAGTTACGTCAAGCTGCGGGAGATCAGTATGGGCTTCCGGCTGGGCAGTTTCGGGAGGGTCGGCGGAGATTGGAATCTCAATCTGATCGGGCGCAACCTGCACACCTGGACCAAGTACACTGGCTTCGATCCTGAGGTCGGGTTCGGTGCGGTAAGTGGCTCGGGCAGCACACCCAACGGTTCCGGATCGGCAGCGATCAACGCGATCGATGCGTTCCAGTTCCCGAATCTGCGCTCCTTCACATTCTCACTCTCGACCAGCTTCTAGTCCGGTACGATCTGCCGTGGGGCGGAAAACCGTCCCACGGCAGGCGGACTGACTCTTCCAATCCGAGGGAAATAAATGCGTAAAGTGTATGTATTTACCGGTTTAGCCGGTTTGCTCGCGGCGCTCGCATGCAGAGACGTGCTAAGCGTCCCCAACAACAATTCCCCTGACGCCGGGCGCGCGCTCGCAAGACCAGGAGATGTCGAGGCAATCATCGGCAGCTCTTACAACATCGCCTGGCAAGGCACCATTGGCGGCCAGAACGACAACGTCAACAATCAGCTCGCCGTGATGGGATTCGAGAATTCGTCATCGCTGGCGAATTTCAACATGGGCACACGTGGCTCGCTGCCGCGCAATCCGCTGAACAACCAGAAGGGGAATACAGGCCTGGTTGGGAATTTCTGGGATTTCAGAACGAACGCGCGTGCCGGGCGCGCGGCGGCGGATGGAATTGTCGCGCTGAACAGGCCTGGATTCTCGATCGGTACTCCTCAGCGCGACGTCCGGGCACGCGCGTTCGCGTATTTCGTGATGGGGCTCAGCAACGGCAACACGGCTCTTGTCTACGACTCCGGCGCCGTGGTGAACGAATTGAACGGGTTGGATATTCCCTATCCGCCACTTCTTGGTCACGACTCGCTGATGAAGCTGTCTTTGCAGCAGCTCGATTCGGCTCAGAAGTACGCCGCCCAGATGACTCTCTCGATCGATCCGACCTGGATAACGACCGACGCCGGCCTGACACCGACTCTGTTCGGTCAGCTTATTCATTTCTGGAAAGCGCGGCTTCGCGCGGAAGTGGCGCGCACGCCGGCCGAGCGCGCAGCGGTGAATTGGACAGCCGTTCGTGATGACGCTCTCGCCGGAATCGCGGCCGACATCAATACCAACATGAACCCCGCCAATGGCTGGGTCATTGGCTGGTACATCCAGCACTTTTCGTTCGACACCTGGACGCAGCAGAGTCCGATCATGATCGGAATGGCGGACAGCTCCGGTGCGTATGATGCCTGGCTCGCACTTCCATTGACGCAGCGATCTGCCTTCCTGATTCGCTCGGCGGACCAGCGGTTCCCCATAGGGGACACTCGCCCGCTCCAGCAGGCGGCGTCAATGACCGGAGGAGTTCAGGTGCCGTCGAGACCCAACCTGTACTTCCGCAATCGTACGGCAACCGATCCTTCGGGCGAGCCGTACGCCAACTCGTTCTACGACTGGTACCGGTACCAGGCTTTCTACAACGCTAGTCGGATCGGAAAGTTCCAGATGTTCCAGAAGGCGGAGAATGATCTGCTCCTTGCCGAGGCGTACTATAGACTGAATGCCCTCGATAACGCGATTGCGTTAATAAACAACACTCGTGTGAACAACGGAAAGCTTCCGCCGTTGCCGCTCGGGATGACGGCTACCGACCCGGTGCCGGGCGGCGTCTCGTGCGTGCCCCGTGTACCGAATCCCGCGACCAACTACACGTCGAGCACTTGCGGTACGCTCTTCGAGGCGCTGAAGTGGGAGAAGAGACTCGAGCTCGCTTATATGCAATACGGGGCGTGGTACTTCGATAGTCGCGGCTGGGGCGATCTCGCCCAGGGCACGGCGCTTGAGTGGCCCGTACCGTATCAGGAGATGGACACACGCAGCGAGGCGTTCTATAACCAGCAAGGTCCGGGTGCCCCGAAGGGCACGTACGGATACTAGGAATTCAACGTTGCCACGATTTATCGTATCCAGGGATTTCCGCGCACTCAGAATGTCCGCCATAGCGGGCATTCTGGGGAGCGTGGTCAGCCTCGGATGCTACACCTTCGTACCGTCGCCGACGGCCGTCCTTCCGTCCGGCCAGGAAGTGTCAGTCGAGATAAACGATCTGGGGAGAGTTAATCTCACTCCCCGGATTGGCGCCGATGTGGCGCGTCTCACTGGTATGCTGGTGGAGACCACCAACACTGACTATACGTTGCGCGTTACCGAGCTTACGTATCTGAACGGTAAGACTTCGCAATGGAGCGGAGAACCGGTAACGATCAGGCAGGAATTCGTGCGGACGCTGTTCCAGAGGAAGTTTTCGTCGGGCAAAACCGTGGCAGCTGTGCTGACCGGGGTTGGAGTGGTGGCGGGTGCAATAGTTACCCGAAACATCAACGGTTCGAGCGACGGGGGTGGCGACAGCAAGACCCCGCCCGGCGGCGGAACTGCGAGTAGGGGACACCAATGAGCATGGCAGTCAAACTTTCAACTCTCGAGTCGGAGTTAGTAATGAATCTTCAACGTCTTCTTTTTCTGGGCGTATCTGCCGCAGTCTTCGTCGCCTGCAGCGATAGTACCTCACCCAAGAACGTAGTCCCGGGCCCGGCTGGATTGGTTCGCTTTGTCAACGCCATCCCTGACACGAACTCGATGGACTTTCGCTTTGTCGATGTCGTCGAAGGCGTGCCGAATGTCGAGTTCGTGGGTCTCGCCTTTCGTGCTGGTACGCAGGTCGCGCTTCAGCGGACCGTCCCGGGCACCCACCACATCAGAGTTTTCCTGAACGGAGGTTCGACTGATCCGGCGGTGGTCTCGACGGTTCTGGCCGACACCACGTTCTCGTTTGCCCAGGATGTCGCGCAGACCTTCATTTTCTACGGGTCGGCGAGAGCTGGCACTCAGAAGTTTCTGATCACCGCCGACAGCCGTCCCGCGCTGACCAAGACATCGGCCACGTTCGGGTACCGCGCGGTGAACCTTACGGGCGGAGCGGTCGACGTGTATCTGGTGCCAGGCAACACGCTGACGTCAACGCCCACCGGCACACCGGTCATTACCAACCTGGCGGCAAATACTGCCAGCGCGTACATCACGCCGGCAGTAGCTGCCGCGACCAGCAACTACTCCGTCGTCGTGACTGATGCAGGAGCCTTGACGGTCGTTTCTTCGGTGCTCCTGCCGGCGGGCGCCGCGTATGTGCCGGAAGTCACCGGGGTGTCGGGCGCACTCGATGCAACGGCCGGCTCACGTATTTCCGCTTCCGTGCTCTCATCATTCATCTTCCCGCCGTCGGTCGCCGGAAGCAAAGCGACGTCGTTCACGACTCCGGGACTTAGCGTCTCGATCGACAAGAATCCGCCGTCGGGACCGTAAGTAGTTTTCCACGGATGGGTCCGAAGCAGAAATTCCGAAAGCCCTCGGCTCTATTGTAGAGGGCTTTCGAGTCTCTGGATGCCTGGTCGGTGGCGGCGTCCTCGTACATTTTTCGGGAGGAAATTGTGAAGACCGCATACGCAATCCTTTCAACCATCCTGCTCGTCGGCGCAGCTGCTGCATGCGCGTCCGCAGGCAGCGCGTCCGGGTCGTCCCGGACCAAAACGAATCAGAACCTCATAACTTCCGTAGAAATCGACGCGGGCGGATTTCGAAACGCATACGATGTCGTCCAGCGATTGAGACCGAACTGGTTCAGCAAAGCCGGCACCGCGCCGTCGCAGACGCTGGGAGGCGTCTCACCCGGAGGATCTCCGGCGACCGGCGGGTCGGGGCTCGTCGTGTATCTGGACAAAACCAGAATGGGAGGGGTCGCGGCGTTGCGCGATCTGTCAGCGAGCGGCATTGGATCCATCGAGTTCATGGACGCGTCCACCGCGCAAGCAAAGCTTCCGGGAATAGGATCGAGTGTGATCACCGGAGCAATAGTCGTCCGTTCGCGGTAGAGCGCTCACCTTAGCGGTACGGCAAGCTCCAACGCCGCAATTGCGCGTCCCCTGGGTCGTCGCCGGCTTCGTTGCCGCCGCCCTGGTGGCGGCCATCATCGTACGCCGGCGCACGACGCGGATCGCTCTTCGAGCGCTACATCGCTCACGCTCTCGCATCGACCGGTTCAAGCTCACCAAGAAGCCATTCATAAGGGAAACGCTTCTTGCCGATCCGGCCATCGCCTTCGCGGTGGCGGAACACGCCGCGGAGCACGGACGTAGCGAAGCCGAGACCTGGAAGCGCGTCGAGAGTTACATCGACGAGATCGTCCCCTTCTTCAACATCCTCACGTATTACAAGTTCGGTCTGGTAGTGAGCAGGGTGTTGCTCAACTTCTTTTACAAGGTCTCGGCGGAATACGCCGGGAGGACTTCGAAGGACAAGCTGCCCCGCGATGCGATCGTGATTTATCTCATGAATCACAGGTCGAACGCCGACTACGTGCTTGTCGGCTATGTGCTCTCCGGCCAGGTCGCGATCTCGTACGCGGTCGGCGAATGGGCGCGGACGTTTCCGCTCGAGTACATCTTCAAGTCGTTCGGCGCATACTTCATCCGCCGCAAATACCGCGAAAGGCTCTATCACACCGTGCTCGAGCAATACGTCCGGCTCATCACGCGGAATGGCGTGACGCAGGGAATCTTCCTCGAGGGCGGTCTTAGCCGCGACGGCAAGCTGGGCAAAGCGAAGATTGGGCTCCTCGACTACGTGCTCGGCGTCGCGCGCGAGCCGGAGATGCGCGAGCGTCTCTACGTCGTGCCGGTCGCAATCAATTACGATCGGGTGCTGGAGGACCGCTCGCTGATTCGCGAGCTCGATGCGCGCGAAGGACGCCAGCGTCCGCCGCGCGCAACACAGCTGGGCGAAGTGCTGCGATATGTGTGGTGGAACATGGCGCGGCTCGTCGCGCGCAGATGGAAGCGGTACGGCCGAGCGGCAGTCGTGATTGGAGATCCGTTCCCACTCGCTCCGTGGCTCGACGAGCAGGATCGGGAGACCGGCGATCTGTTCGCGATCGACCGAGCTGAGCGTCTCGCGCGAGTGCAGACACTCACGGATTCAGTGCTCGAGAAAATCGCGGCGATCGTTCCCGTGACACCGGTGACTCTCGCCTGCGCGGCTATTCAAAGCTTCGACGGCGACTTCATCTCGCACGACAAATTGATCGCGCGAATGAGCGACATGCGCGACGTGCTGGCGGAGCTCAATGCGCGGGTGATTCACCGCGAGGGAAGCATCGACGAAATCTTCGACCGCGCGTGGAGAATGCTCACGATGCGCCGGATACTGGTGCGAGTTGGCGGCGGATATTCAGTGCTGCCAGGCAACCGGCCGCTCGTAAGCTATTACGCGAACAGCATCAGTCATCTGCTCGGACCGTTTGCCGAAGGAGTTCGCGAGCGCGATCAACTGCCTGCGCTAGCGGCGGGATTGTAATCGCCCTGTAATGTTTTTGTAAACTGAGCAGTTCTGCGGTCTGACAGTGCAATGCTCGGCCAAAATGCACGCGTTGTGTCTTCCACGCGCCGAGATGCGCCTGATCTGGCAATGATAGTGCGACGGCCTGTCATTTTCTCCGACGCCAACGTCGCGGCGCCATGTCGCGACGGATAATCTGAATGTGTAGCATGGACCAGCCCCCGTCGAGAGGCAGCGAGCGCCCGGTTACCGGCCCGGCACTGGGAGATCGACCGTTCTCACTTACTGTAAACGTCGGGGCAGGCTACGTTGACATAAGTATCGGAGGCGTCTAACTTTATAGGCTAATCTGCCCCGGAATCCGGCAGAGCTCGCACCTTGGAACCGGTCGTTCAACAAACAGTAATGCCGACAATCAATCAGCTCGTACGCCAGAGCCGCCGCGACGTTCAGAAGAAGGAAAAGGCGCCCGCGCTCAAGTCCAATCCCCAGAAGCGTGGCGTGTGCACCCGCGTTTACACAACGACGCCCAAGAAGCCGAATTCCGCGCTTCGCAAAGTCGCGCGCGTGCGACTGACTAACGGGTTCGAAGTCACCGCCTACATTCCGGGCGAAGGCCATAATCTGCAGGAGCACTCGATCGTGCTCATCCGCGGTGGCCGCGTAAAGGATCTGCCCGGCGTCCGCTATCACATCGTTCGCGGGTCGCTCGATGCCTCCGGCGTCAACGGCCGCAACAAGAGCCGCTCCAAGTACGGAACCAAGAAACCAAAGGCCGGCGGTGCAGCCGCTGGAGGTAAGAAGAAGTGAGCCGCCGCAAAAAGTCGATCAAGCGTCCTATTCTTCCCGACGCGCGCTACGATAGCCAGACCGTCTCGAAGTTCATCAACGCCATCATGTACCAGGGCAAGAAGTCCACGGCGGAGCGCATCTTCTATGGCGCCATGGACATCGTCGAGACTAAGACGAGCCAGGTCGGTGTGACGATCTTCAAGCAGGCATTGACCAATCTCAAGCCCGCCGTTGAAGTGAAGAGCCGCCGAGTCGGTGGTGCCACCTATCAGGTTCCGGTGGAAGTCCGTCCCGACCGCCGCACGGCGCTCGCGATGCGCTGGCTGATCACGTTCTCACGCGGCCGCAGCGAGAAGTCGATGGCCGAGAAGCTGGCCGCCGAAGTCATCGCCGCGAGCAAGGGTGAAGGGAACGCGGTCAAGAAGAAGGAAGACACGCACCGCATGGCCGAAGCGAACAAGGCGTTCGCGCACTATCGCTGGTAGTTCTTCTCGCCGTTCCGTAATCCGTTGCCCCGTCGCGTGATACAATGCTCGACGGGGTTTTCGTTTCTCCGAGAGGCCAGTGCTGGTGTCCGTTCATGGTGTCCATTGCTTCACGAATTGACTGCACGTTTGGAGCTCGATCGACCGACGAGAACCTTGCGCTGCGCGGCCTCATCCGGTCTAACGTAACACGTCAGCACCGTCTGAATGCTCTTCCATCCGCCCAGGTCGCAGAGATCTCTCAAGTTCGTTTCCCGTAAGTCCGAGCCGAATTTCCGCCTCAAGCTATGCCAGCCGAATCGCTGGCCCTCTGGGATCCCGGCCGATTTCGCGAGCCGCTTCCACAAGTTGAACGCCGCATCTCCCGTCATCGGCTGCGTTCGATCACCGCGGCGAGCAGGGAAGATGGGGGCGTCGCCGATCGAGCTGCGCGCATTCCTCTCGCGCAGCAAGCACGCGAGAGCTTCTTCAGTGAGTGGCGTCCGATGATCGTTCCCGATCTTGTCCGCCTCGCCGCGCCAGTGGATCCGGCCGCCGGCGAAATCGACGTCGGACCATCGGAGCTGGCGAATGGAACCAGCACGATGCCCGGTCTCGTGAGAGAGCACGACGAAGAGCTCGGCCCACGATGCGACTTTCACCGCAACAGATCGGACCGCCAGGTATTGCTCCTCGGTTAAAACTGGCCGAGCTGGGCTCTCGTTCTTCGGGATCGGAAGGCCCTTGAGCGGATTTCGCTCGAGGAGAACGCCGCCTTTCCCGTCGCCGGCGCGTGTGGCGTAGTTGAGGATCGCCAAGAGCAGTGCGAGATCGCTCTGAATGATCCGATCACCAACCTTCCGCGCGTTCTTTACCGTGGCCGGCCTGAGTTTTCCGGACCGTCGCTCGCTGATGAATCGGTGCAGATCCCGGAGCGATAGCGTCTCCGGAAATCGATCCGCGCCAAAGAATCGGGTGAACATCTCGAACGATCGCCGGTCGTGTTCCTGCGTGCTCGGCGCCTTGCTCGGTGTGACTTCGCTTTCGTAGATGTCAATCAGCCTTCGCAAGGTGAGCGGTTGCCGCTTCGCCCGGTCCGCGGTTCTGAACTCGAGCGCCAGCTTGTCCGCCTTCGCCTTCGCTTCCTCGCGATCGATGTGCCCGAGTGAGACTCTCACACGCCGACTCGGACCGCCTGCATCGCCCTGCTCGCGGAACTCGAGATAGAGTCCACGCTCACCGCGGTCGTACAGGTTGACCCGATTCTTTCCACGCTCGCCGGCCTGGTACGACCACGCCGCCGGCGCCTTCTTCGCTCTAGCCATTGCGAGTTCTCCCATTGGAGGTTGCAACGGCCCGCGCGATTCGCTTGCGGTCAAGCATGTTCTCCGCCGGCGCCGCCCGCAAGCTGGATGGTTTCCGCGGAAGATCACGGCGAAGGATTTTGGGCGCGTTCTCGCGGCCGGCATTGGGGATGCGCCCCGCTCTCACTTCACGGCCGAGATGCCCAGCCGAGTACCCGGATTCTGCTGCAGCCGCCTCGAGCGAGAGAGCTGCCAGGTCGTATGCGTCTCCCATCTCGTGGAGATCCGAAAGCACCTGCTCGGCGATCGTCTTTCCGTCGACCTGGACGTGGAGCTCGCCCCATTCGGCGAGTCTGGTCTCCCAGCGCGTCAGGATCTCTTCGCGAGTCACGAGACCGCCGGATCCGGCAGGGTGCGCGAGCTGTTGGCTTCCGCGACTGCGGGTCTCGATTCTTTCGGTGGCCGCGCGATCATCGAGACCCGCTCGCCGCACTGCTCACAGACCTGGACGCGAGCGCCTTTTTCGTCGAGAACGACGCGCTGCCGGCGGTGTTCGCACTGGCTCATGAGGAGGCCGCCTCAAGCTTCAAGCTCGCCTGCTGCGCGAAGTATTCCTCTTCCTCTTCGCGCGTTAAATCGCGTCTTGGTCCACCTGAAGAATTTGGGTCTTGGTCCACCACTGGGGTCTCCCTAGACCCCAGTGTGGTGGACCAATCTGACCCCGCCGACGATGGACTAGCCGTGGACTGACGGTGGACTAATGGACCAAGTGCCATCCTCCCTGCGCCGGTGGCGGCGTACTTCTTCCCTTCGTGCTTCACGTAAACCTGTGTCACTAGCCACTCTACGGCTTTGTTGAAGCTGCTCCTTTTCTCCTTTAACCCGGCCTCCTCCATCCACGCCTTGTGCGTGGCATCGCCATTGAGGCGGTGGACCGCCTGTAGACAAAGGAGGCGATTGCCGTCGAGTTTGCCGCCCGATTGGTCCACCGCTTTTAAGGCCAGGCTCGAGCCCACTTTTACCATCTCGAATTCGATCGGCGCCGGTGACTCGTCGTCCCTCTGTTTGGTCCAGGTAAGCGTCAGGCGCTGCCGACGGTGTTCGCAGTGACTCATCGGTCCGTCCCGGCGAAGCCGTGAGCGAACGGTTCGGGGTCGAACTCTTCCTCGGCTTCGAGAACTGCGAGCTGCGTCTCGTCGAGTGGTGGGAGCTCCACAGAAGCCTCACCGCGGTCAAAGTCGAACTGAGGGTCGACCGCGTCCCGCATTTCGTCACCGTTTTCTGCGTCCGGCGAAGAAGTGAGAGCACCACGTCCCCCCCTTAGGGGGGTGGGACGTGGCTGCCCTTCACCTCGCGGGGGCGTCCGGGACGTGGCCGGGACGTGGTCGGACGTGGTCCCGAATAGGGGGGTGTGAAGCCAGCAGCGCCCTGCCTGGCCTTTCTTCTCGGGCGCATCAAAGTATGCGGCACCGGCCTGTGCCAGAACCTCGAAAGCGGCGTCAACATCTGTCGCGCGCCCGCCCAGCGCGGCTCGCAACTTCGCCTTCGACGTCCCCGGATTTGCGCCCAGGAATTCGCGCACTGCCGGCACGAGCTTGGCGGCTGCCGCGTCGCGCTGAATTGTTGCGGGTGTCGCGTCCAGCGCCGTGAGTCGGAGCCATCCAGTCGGATAAGCTCCAGTGTCCGGTCCGGATGGAAACTGGTCCTCCACTTTGAATGCAAAGGGCTCGAGCGACGGGTGATCTCGCAGCTCGGCGCGCGCCGTGACCGGGCTGGTTTCGTTTTCACGGGAGAGCATATAGCCGCCGTCGTACCAGGCGGAAAAGTGCGAGGAGTTGCGAATGTCATCCGTTAGCCTTCCGCCGCCCTCACCCTGTTTTTTTCTGGCGTGATGCGTGAGCCCGACAGTGAGCCCCTTTGCCGTCTCTCTCAGGCCCGAGAGCGCGTCGAGCTGCGGCGCCACCTCATCGGAGTCATTCGAGTTACCAGTGGCCACATACGCCCAGGAGTCAACCCATAAAAGGTCTAGCTCGAGGCGGTCGACGTGGGCGCGCAATTCATCCATCACTCGTGGGTCGCTAAGCTTGAGGGGCGGCCGGAACCACAGATGCAGATAGCCCTCGAGATCCTCGAGCTCGATGCCGTGTCCTGCACAGATGCGACGGAGCCGACGCCGCACGCGATGGCTGCGGTCCTCCATCAGCACAAGTCCAACTCGGTGCCGGCGCTCGACGTCGAACCTGCCGAGAATCGGAAGGCCTGCTGTAGCACCGACGCCGGTCTCAAGACCGAGGTTTGTTTTGTGCGACTTAGGGTAGCCGGCGATTAGAAGATTCGCGTCAGCCGGAAACAGTCCTTTCGCTATCCATTGCTCTTCGGGCTCTGGCGCATCAATCAGCTCGCGGATGGAGATTGGAGCCGGGAAAGCTTTGCTCTGTGCATGGTTGCGGTGTTCCTGAAGCGCCGCCTTCAATTCCTCCAGCTGCCACGCGACGATGTCCGCCGCTGATGTGCCCAAGACTCTCCGTCGCTCCGCTTCCTCTCGAATCTCGAGGACGGTCCGATCAAGCTCCTTGTTGCGGTACCGTAACAGCGCCTTCTCGAGGACGATCTTCGCGTGGTGCTCGACGTTCGCCGCGGTGGGAACGGCGTCCACGAGAAATCCGATGTAATTCTTGCCGCCGCTCGACTCGAGCGAGCCCGACCTGGCGAGCTCCTCGGAGAGTGTGATCGGATCGAGCGCGACGTTGCGCTCATAGAGCGCGAGCATTGCACCATAGATCCTCTGGTGAGCGACGCTGTAGAACATCGCCGGATCCGGCAGGATCGCGTGGGCCGTGATGATGGCGTCCTCCTCCATCAGCATTGCCGACAGGACCGCCTGCTCGGCATCCTCGGAGAAAGGCGGCTCGCGGATTGTCACTCTTGCCCTGACCTGCAACCGCTGCTAGGATTCTTCATCGGTGGTTCCTCAGAAAGCGTTCGCGGCTCGGCAGCCATTGCGGACGCTTTCGTTTTAAGTGACTACGCGATCGCAGCCGGCATCGACTGTTCTGCGCGTTCCCGCTTCACGCGCTCGACGCTCTCGGCGCTGACACGCCACCAGCGGCCGTCTTCCTGCGAACCAGAAAGTTCCCCAATGAGCAGTAGGCGCTTCGCTCGCTCGTAGGAGATTCCGAGTTCCATTGCCGCACTTGAAAGCGGTACTGTCTCGGTGTCGTTCTTATCCATGTAGTCCTCCGAAGTGCGATCTGTCAGAAACGAGAAAAGCGGCCAAAACAAAAAGACCCGCGAAAACCCCCGCCATTTCTGGAGGGTTATTTCTCGGGCCGCAAATGGGCCGCTTCTTACCTTAAAATTTTCGGGCCGCGGAAAACAAGGAACGGGCCGCTCCCACATATCTATATCAGGCGGAGGGCCGCGTCAAGAGAAAATATCCGGCAGCTCGTCGACGATTCCTGCGCTCGGTCTACGGTCCGAATCCTACGCCGCCAGCTTCTTGGCGAGAGAGCGAATCAGCGCCGCGATGTGAAGTGTCTCGCCCTGGAGTTGGCCTGTCATCGGGATCCGTTTCGTAAGCAACTCAAGATCCCGCGCCTGAGACGCGAGGTTTAGCGCAAGTCGTTCGCGGTCCAGCTCTAGCGCGGCGCTTGGATCGATCGCCGGCAATCGCCCCTCGAGCTGACAGAGCCAGCAGGGAAGCGTCTCCTCGCGATGTCGCGCGCAGTTCACTTCTCGAAGGTGACCAGGACGTCAGCGTCGACGTTGAGCGCCTTCGCGAGCTTGTTGATCGTGTCGAGCGTCACCGACTCAGCCTGCCCCTGCTCGATCCGATAGATCGTCTGCCGGGACACTCCTGCCTTCCTGGCGAGCTCCGTTGGGCCCATTGCGCCTCGCAGCTGCTCCAGCACTCTCGGTCTCAGTTTGATCATCTTGACCGGAACGTAACCTTTTTTAGACATTTGCGCTAGTGTGCCGTCATAAGAAAGTTGCGATAGGCCTTGCGTAGCGTCTAATAGATGTTACGTTTCAGACCAAGAAAGAGCCGCCCGGAACCCGCAAAGATTCATCGGACGGCTCAGACCACGATCCCGAAGGACCGCTTGCGTTGAAGATAGCGCATGCGGCCCGGGACAAACAGAGGAGCCGCATGGTCCCGATCTACCTTCCACCCGCCGATAAGCCGTCAGACGCAATCCTGGCCGCCGAGGCTGCGATTCTAGGGCGTGATGGCGCGTATCACGTGGGTTCGCTCTACTTCGCCAAGCAGTCAGATGCCGCGATCGTTCGCCGGCTCACGGCTGAGCGCATCGTCGCTGAAAAGGAACGAGCTGCCCGGCGGTGCGTGTGGTGCGCCAAGCCTATTGCCGACCGCGAGACATTCATCGAGATCGGCGCCCGCAATTTCCATGAGTCGTGCGCTTCGGAGTTCGACGATTGGGCGTATGGACCCAGCAAGGCGAGGGCGCTCTAATGCCGACCCCGCAACTGCTGGCCGAACTGGACGCGATCTCCGCACGGAACCGGGCGAGGAAGGAGGCAGAGATCGAGAACCTCGCGCGGACCGGCCGAACGTTACTCTCTTATCCGAAGCCACTCACGGCCAGCCAGAAGTCAGCGCTCAGGGATATGATCGAATGCCTCATCGCCCAGCGGCGGCTCTTCCTCCAGTTCGAGGAGGAGCAGGCAGTGAAGCTCGTTGAGCTTTTCGCGTTCTCGGAAGAGAATCCCCCCACCACAACCACCAACAGGAGCAACGTATGAAGACGAAGAAGAAGAGCGCGCGGCCTTCGGCTGCGAGAGTTCGCCCACCTAAGCCCGGCCAGGGGAATCCCCATTGGGGCCGGGCTTACGTCATGGAGACGCGTCAACACAACTGGAGGCCTGAAAAGGGGGAGACGCGCCGCACTCCTCCAATCTCTCTCTCAGCAGCGCCGGGCCTTGAACACAACCGAACCAAGGTCAGTCTGGAGGAATCGGTAATGAATGAGAACGTGATGTGGAACGGCCGGCCCGCTCGGCCGATGCTCAATCTGAGCATCGAGTTCCGCGTTCCGATGCGGCCGGGCGGAGTCGCAAAAATGGACAGGGAGCCAATGTCTGTATCTCAGGCGCTCTCGTTCGAGGAAGCCGTCCGCGCCGTGTTTCGCGCGGCTCGAGAGAAGGGGATTCTCCCGCCAGTCCACCACGACGAGCTGTAGGCTGCGGAGCAACTATCGGCGCCGTGTTGGTTCGCCGGCGCTGATAGCACCCTATCCGCCGTTTGACTGATCTTCCGGGACCTTGAACTCAGTCCAGGCCGCGCAGCTCTTGCGGTGGCACCGAATCCACACCGTACCGTCTGCCGGATCCGGCGGGCCTCGGTGCGCAGTTCCCATCACTTCAAAGCCCGCTTCGGCGTAACCCAACAGGCTTTTGCACGTCTGACCCGGTCGGTCGGGATGGGGAGCTGCGCAGGTGATTCGCTCGAGCGCCATGCAGCGAGAAGCTAGAGCACCCCGCGCCGGCGGCAAGCTGAGCGATTTACTGTCGGCCTTCCGCTCTCGTCTTCACCTCTGACTGGAACTGGGCCTCAAAGACGTTGTTGCTCGGGCAATCTTTGGCCGTGTCACCGCCCTTTACGAAACGCGCCGTCACTTTCACCGTTGACTTCGTGCTATCCCCGCGAACGAGAATGTTGTACCGGGCGATCCCATCGGCAGCGAGGTTACCAGTCATCATCTGCGACAGTGTCGAACCACAGTTAGCCAGCTTATCGAAGTCAGTCGCGCTCACGGAGGTGAGCTCCGCTGAGACAAAGCCGGACGATTTATCCATAGTCTTCACAGGAATGTTTCGCTCGGCGAGAACGTCGACGACGGCATTCCACGTCTTGCCGAAGCTCGCCTCTATGCCGGCAGGTTGGAGCGGCGGTGCGATTGGCGGAGTGGTGCAAGCGGCGACCAGGAAAAGGAGTAGAGCTGCGGCGGGTGTGGATCTCATGGTCGCTGTTCCTCGGGGAAGGGTGGGCGAGCTGCCGAACGTCAGGTAGCCATTCCGTGGGGTGCGATCTTCACCGCCACGATCTGCCCTACATCATCCGCTCCCTCGAGCGCGATTGCAAGGATGGGCTCTGAGAGCCGGACTCCAGGCCGCGCCACCACGAGACGCCCTTCGCCGTCAGCGATGAGCTGCGCCTCGGGATCGAAGATCTCTCCGGCCTCGGCGAGTGTGCGATCGCCCTCACGATCAGCGACGTCGACGTGCTCTCCCATCTTCGCGTCCTCCGTCGCAATGCCGATCGCCAAGCCAGGCGCGGCCAGCGTTCGATGGTCGTAAGGGGAGACTCGCGTCACCGGCTTGCCGGCGTGCGGGATCTGGAGGACGTACTTCCAGCTACCGCCCTGGGCTACTGCGCGGTGCTTCTTCACGTCGGCGCCCGCACGGTAGCTGTTCACTCTTTCCCTCCCCACACCTCGTCCAGCTTCTCGAGGAGAGCTTCGGCTTCGCCCGCCGGCACTGAATCGTTGATGACGGCGATGGTCCGTCGCAAGCTGTCTCGCACCTCGGGCGAGACGAGCTCGATCACTTGCTTCTCGCGGAAGACGGCCGGT
>JBBQAV010000037.1:0-23297 GCA_038316775.1 Gemmatimonadales bacterium
GAAGATCTACGATGCCTACAAGGTTGCGAATCCCGGGCTCGAGAAAGAGCTGCAGCGTCGTCTGCACGGTGATTTGCCCGAAGGCTGGGAAGAAGCGATCCCGGTTTTCACTGCCAAGGACGGCAACGTCGCCAGCCGCGCAGCATCGGGCATAGTCATCAACGCGATCGCCAAAACAATTCCCGAGTTGATGGGAGGCTCGGCCGACCTCGCCAGCTCCACCAACACGATCATCAAGGGAGAGCCCAGCTTCTCCGCGGAGAATTACGCGGGGCGCAATTTCCATTTCGGAATTCGCGAGCACGGGATGGGATCGATCATGAACGGGATGTCGCTGTTCGGGGGAATCATTCCCTATGGCGCGACGTTTCTGATCTTCTCCGACTACATGAGGCCGCCGGTCAGGCTCGCGTGCATCATGAGCCGCCACGTCATCTACGTTTACACGCACGATTCGATCGGACTCGGCGAAGATGGTCCGACGCACCAGCCCATCGAGCAGCTGAGCACGTTGCGCGCGATTCCCGACATGACGCTAATCAGGCCCGCTGATGCTTCGGAAACAGCGGAAGCGTGGCGTGCCGCTCTCAAGAACAAGAAGGGACCAGTCGCGCTGGTGCTGACGCGGCAGAAGCTCTCGTTCATCGACAGATCGAAATACGCTTCCGCTGCCGGACTGGCACGCGGCGCATACGTGCTCGCGGACGCGCTGGGCGGCACGCCTCAAGTCGTGCTGATGTCCAGCGGATCTGAAGTCGCGCTGATTCTGGACGCGCAAAAGAAACTGGAAGCCGCCGGCATCCGTGCGCGCGCGGTAAGCATGCCCAGCCATGAGTTGTTCGCCAGGCAGGACCAGGCATATCGCGACAGCGTGTTGCCGAAGGGCGTGAAGCGCATCGCGATCGAGGCAGCGCATCCGATGTCGTGGTACAAGTGGGTCGGAGACGATGGCGTCATCCTGGGACTCGAGCGCTTTGGAGCGTCCGCTCCAGCGGCGACTATCTACATCCACCTGGGAATTACAGTGGACCGCATGGTCGAGACCGCGAAAAAGCTAGTTAGGTGAACGGCGAGCCCAACCTCCGCGATATCAGCGTCACGCTCAACCCCGACACTCCCGAGTGGCCGGGCGACACTCCGTTCTCGTGCGGATGGGCATCGCTGATCGGAGCGGGCGCGAGCGTGAACGTCTCGTCATTCACATCGAGTCCGCACGTGGGCACTCACGCGGACGCGCCGCTCCACGTCCGTGAGGGATGGTCCGGCTCCCACGAGCTCTCGCTCGATGCTTTCTTTGGGCCCGCGATCGTCGTCGATGTCTCGAGCCTCGACAAGGAGATCGAGATCGAGGCTCTCGAAAAGATTCAATCCCTTCCGTTTGTCGAACGGCTGCTGCTGCGAACGGGGAGAACTATTGCGAGCGGAGCGTTTCCGGAAGATTGGCCGACACTCTCGGAAGCATGTGTCCGCACGCTGTTGGGACGTGGCCTGCGATTGCTCGGCGTTGATGCGCCCTCGGTGGATCCGCGTTCGAGCAAGAATCTGCCAGTTCACAACATGCTCTTCTCGGGAAACGCCGCTATCCTCGAGAATCTCGACCTTCGAAGAATCACACCAACGATGTACGAGCTGATGGCTTTTCCGCTCAAGCTCATGGCGCTCGACGCGGCTCCCGTACGCGCGGTTCTCCGCCAGATCGTGACCTGAGTCCTCCCGTCCTCAATTAGTCCGCGATTATCAATGCCGTTGGTCCTTGGACCTCGGTCCTCTCGCTCTTTCGTGAACGCAGGAAGGGTCATGCCGTGCGTATCTGCACGCGTACGGTGTACGCCGGGTAGTACACGCCGCCGCTTCTAGAGTAGCACATGGCATGTCCTATGCGCCATTGCGCGTCTCCGAACCACACGAATCGCACTAAAATCGCAAGAGATCATCTATGCACAGCGACTCAGGTCACACGACCTCAGTTTGGATGGGCAGCACCGAAGTCCCGCAATTCCAACCGCTTACCCATGATCTGCGCACGAACGTATGTGTGATAGGTGCCGGGATCGCCGGAATGACCACGGCCTACCTCCTCGCACGCGCGGGACGCGCTGTCACACTGATCGACGATGGCCCGATCGGCGGAGGAGAGACGAGCCGCACCACTGCTCACCTCACCGCCGCGCTCGATGATCGCTACTACAACATCGAAAAGCTACACGGCGAGGAAGGCGCCCGGCTCGCTGCCGAGAGCCACATGTCGGCGATTCATCGAATCGAGAGCATTGCGTCGATGGAAGACATCGACTGCGACTTTGAGCGCGTCGAGGGATTTCTCTTTCTTGGCGGCAGCAACACGCGCAAGGATCTGGAGCGCGAGCTCGAAGCCACGCACCGCGCGGGAATAGCGGACACGCTGCTCGTCGACCGCGTTCCGCTCGGGTTCTGGGACAGCGGACCGGCTCTTCGCTTTCCTCGGCAAGCCACCTTCCATCCGCTCAAGTACCTGAAAGGACTTGCGCGCGCGATTCTGCGCGACGGCGGCAAGATCTACACCGGCGTGCATGCGGAAAAGATCGTGGACGGCGAGCCCGGTCGGATCACAACGAGCGATGGTCACGTCATCAGCGCGGACAACATCGTCGTTTGCACCAACACTCCGGTCAACGACTGGCTCATCATCCATAGCAAGCAGGCCGCTTATCGAACGTACGTGATCGCCGGACGAGTCCCCAAAGGCTCCGTGCCTCACGGTCTCTATTGGGATACGCCCCATCCATACCACTACATTCGCGTCCATCCGGCTGAGGACAAATCCGGACGCGAGCTCGATTATGAGATGCTGATCGTTGGTGGCGAAGACCACAAAACCGGTCAGGCGCAGGACACCGAGGATCGGTTCGTCCGTCTCGAACAATGGACTCGCGAGCGATTCCCGATGGTCGAGCGAATCGAGTATCGCTGGTCCGGTCAGGTCATGGAGCCTGTTGACTACCTGGCCTACATCGGCAAGAATCCCGGCCCCGACCAGCACATTTGGATCGCGACCGGCGATTCAGGAAACGGGATGACGCATGGCACCATCGCCGGCATCATCCTCAACGAGCTGGTGCAGGGCCGCAAGCACCGCTGGGCGAAGCTCTACGATCCCTCGCGCGTCAAGCTGCGCGCGACGCCAGAGTACGTGAAAGAGAATGTCAACGTTGCCGAGCAATACAGAGACTGGTTCACTAGTGGCGACACCAGCGACGTCGCGGCTATCAAGCCCGGCGAAGGCGCGGTAATCGGCCGCGGGCGCGGGAAGATCGCCGTCTATCGCGATGAGCACGGCAACATCCACCAGCACTCGGCAGTGTGCACTCACCTGTACTGCATCGTTCGCTGGAACGACACCGAGCGAACGTGGGATTGCCCATGCCACGGATCACGCTTCGATCCATATGGCAACGTGGTAAACGGCCCCGCTATAGTCGGGCTTTCGCCTGTTTCTCCTGAGCCGCCACAGAAGAAGGACGCAACGTAGCGGAAACCCGATGGTGCTTGCCATCGTCGGCGAGCGCGATTGCATCCTCAACCGATCTGCCATCCACAGTCAGCTCGATGGCGCCGCGTTGAATGCCGTCCGGATTGCTCACGATGATCTCGTACGTCGATGATCTGAAGCGATACACGATCGTGAACTCCTTCCAGCTCTCGGGGATGCACGGCTCGATGAAGAGCTGCTCTCCCCGCTGCTGAAACCCGAGTATCGCTTCGAGAGCGGTTCGATACATCCAGCTCGCTGATCCCGTATACCACGTCCAGCCGCCGCGCCCGAGGTGTCCCTTCGCGGTGTACACATCGGCTGCGACCACGTACGGCTCTACCTTGTAGGTATCCACGGCTTGTGGCGTGTCTGAGTGCGTGATCGGGTTGAGCATCTGGAACAGCTCGAATGCGCGGTTGCCGTCGCCCTGTAGCGCGGTCGCAAGCACGGCCCACAGCGCGGCGTGCGTGTACTGAGCTCCATTTTCGCGCACCCCGGGCAGATACCCCTGGATGTAGCCGGGATCGTGCGTCGTTTTGTCGAAGGGTGGCGTGAGCAGCATGATGAGCCGGGCGTCGTCGCGAACGAGATACTTGTTCAGCGATTGCATCGCGATCCTGGTTCGGTCAGGGCGCCCTGCGCCCGAGATGATGCTCCAGCTCTGCGCGATCGAATCGATCTTGCATTCGTCGCTCGTGCGCGACCCGAGTGGCGAGCCGTCGTCGAAGTAGGCGCGTCGATACCATTCCCCGTCCCAAGCGGATGCCTCGACGGCCTCGGCGTAACCTTCCGCTTTGCCGAGCATGTCGTCGCGCGCCTGAATGTCGCCGCGTTTTTCCGCGTGCGTAGCGAACTTGCGAAGCGTCGAGATCAGGAACCAGGCGAGCCATACGCTCTCTCCTTTGCCCTCGATTCCGACCCTGTTCATACCGTCGTTCCAGTCACCGCTGCCGATCAGGGGAAGACCGTGCACGCCCTTTGTCGTTGCCCTCCTCAGAGCACGGATGCAATGGTCATAGATGGTACCAGCCTCGGAGGAGACCTTGGGCAGATCATAGACTTCGTGCTCGTCCGGATTGAGCTCACGCATTGTGAGATACGGAACCTCCACATCGAATATCCCGCTGTCGCACGAGACATTGACGTAGTGATCCAGGACATACGGGAGCCAGATCAAGTCGTCGGAGAACCTGGTTCGTACCCCTCGGCCGGATTGCGGATGCCACCAGTGTTGAACGTCACCTTCCACGAACTGGCGACTTGCCGCACGAACGATGTGCTCTCGCGCTACGTCCGGATCGGCGTACACGAAGGCCATTGCATCCTGAAGCTGGTCGCGGAAACCGAACGCTCCGCTCGATTGGTACAGCGCGGTTCGCGCCCACATCCGGCAGGACAGCGCCTGATAGAGCGACCACTGGTTCAACATCAGATCGAACGTCGGCTCCGGTGTCTTCACCTGAATCGTCTCGAGCCGCTTCTCCCAGCTCTTCGTATTTGTTTCGACGGCTCGTTTTGCCTCACTCACCGAACGGTTGCGCGAGATTATCTGCCGGACTGCGTCTTCCCCTTCGGCGGCGCCGAGCAGCATGACGATGTCCCGAGTTTCCCCCGGATCGAGAGTGACGCTGACCTGGAGCGCGCAACACGGATCGATCGTCGCTCCAATCGCGCCCGACAATCCAGCCCGCTCGAGCGCAGCCGGGCTCGAGTTCGTGCCGTTTCTCCCGAGGAACTCGCGGCGATCCGCGGTATAGTAGGCGACACGCTCGCTGATCGATGCGAATGCGACTGTCTCGGCAAACTGAGAATCGAAGTAGTTACGCGCGAACATCGATTGAGTTGCCTCGTCGAAGCTCGTGCGGATCTGGTACTGCGTCAGCTCGCGAGAGACGCCCAGTACCCATTCCAGATACCATGTGAGCGTGAGCTTTCGCTTCGTTGCTCCATCATTCCGCAGCGTCAGGACGCTGATTTTCACCGGATCATTTTGATCGACACCGATCCGGAGCGAGCTGGCCAACCCCTTGTGCGTGTGGTCGAACACCGAGTAACCGGCGCCATGTCGAACCTTGTACGGAGTGGGCTCGTGAATCGGCAGCGCGGTCGGCGTCCATAGATCGCCGTTGGTATCGTCGCGAAGATATATGACGTCACTCGACGGATCCCGCACTGGATCGTTGTGCCAGGGAGTGAGGCGATAGAAGAAGCTGTTGCCCGCCCATGTCGTTCCGCTTCCACCCTCGCTCACGATGAATCCAGCTACCGGATTACCGACGACGTTCGTCCATGGAGCCGGCGGCAGATCGCTGCCAGTCAGGTGAATCTCGTATTCGTTGTCTTTGTTGAAGCCACCCAATCCGTTGAAGCTCTCGAGTCCAGTGCCCGGATCGGCGGTCTCCGCATGAATCGGCACAGTGCCCAGCGGCACGATGTCGCGATTCATGATCTCCAGCTTGGGCGGATATCTGTCCTCCACTCCCGGGAACTCGAGGAAGTTGCCGAGGCCGAGTCCATCGCAATTCACCTGCACTCTTGCCATCGCCTTGAGGAGAGTGATCTCTTCCGGTTTCAGGAGATCGGCGCGACGGATGAAGAGACCGCCTGGCCGGTCGAGCAGACCCGCTTCGCTGGATGCCATCGCAGTCGCCAGCAGCTCGTCGCTCAGCTCCTGCATGTAGGTGAATGGATGCATATTGAGAATCACTAGATCGCACGTGATTCCCTTGAGCCTCCAATAGTGGTGCGTTCGGAGCAGCTGCCTCACGCTCGGCATTCCGACGTGGCTCTCGACGGTCGCGAGTAGAATCGGCCAGTCGCCTGAAACGCCGAGTCCCCACAGCGCCTCCTGCCCGAGCTTGTTCTCTTCGACCGCGCTCTGCGCGGGACGGAATCCCGGATGTGGGAACATCAAATGGCCTGCGAGGTCCTGATAGAGCGCCGCATCGGCGGGAGCAATTCCGAGATCTCGCAGCTCTGCCTGGGCCTGTGCCCACGAAAGATCGAGCGCGCGTCTGGCGCTGTATGGATCGTGATACAAGTCAGCAAGCTCCACCGCGCGTTCTCTCTGCTCGGTGACGAAAGTCGTGAACGCAACGTGCGCCGACGCGCCCGGTGGAATCCGCACTTTCACGCGTAGCGAGAAAATGGGATCCAGCACTGCACCCACTGTCCCCGTCAGCTCGGCGCCCTCGTCGAGTGCCTCCGCATTTCTCACGGAGCGGCCACGTCCGACGAATTTCGCGCGGTCCGTCTCGCAAGTGATCTTCCCGACTACTTCAGGTCCGCATGCGACTACGTGCGCGCACCAGATCGAAGCCTCCGTCGCCGAGCGGGGACGCCGAGTGGCGAGGAGTGCCGCTTTCGCCTCGAGAAATTCCGTCTGCACAAACAGATTTCCAAACACCGGATGAGCGCGGTCGGCGTCACCGGGAGCGAGCACCACCTCTGAATAGCTTGTCAGCTCGATCTCTTTCACTTGCAGCGATCTGTTCGTCAGTATCACGCGTCGCACTTCGGCCGCATCATCGGATGCGACCGCGATCTCAGTCACCGTGTCGATATCGCCGTCTCGGCGAATGAACGTGATGCGGTCACTGGCGAAGAGAACACGGTACCACTGCGGCTCGGTTCCCGACGGCTGGTGCGCCGTCGACCACACGTGACCGGTGCCAAGATCCTTGACGTAGCACCATTGACCGTAGTTGTCGCGAGTGCTGTCGTGGCGCCACCGCGTGATCGAGAGATTTCCATAGCGACTGAATCCCCCGCCGGCGTTGGTGATGAGTGTCGTATAGGGGACGTTCCCCAGAATGCCGACGACCGGCTGCGGCGTGTGCGGCGTCTCGACCTCGCGCACTGCCGGCTTTTCCATTTCGCTCGGCACGCGCGCGGCATCGTCTCCCTGTACGTCCTGCACCGTGAGCCGGCGCGGAATTCGCTCCTGCAACACCAGCTCCGCCGACCGCACGAGCGGATCGGTGTGAAACCGGCGCGGCCACACCTGACGGTTGAGCGCGTTGTCGAGTGCGACGATGCTCATTCCAATGTGATGCGCCATGAAGGTGCACACGATCGTTTTTCTCGAGCCGGGCGAAGGCCGCGTAAAATCCAGCGCGTCGCGGAATCCGTACGGCCCGAGCGCACCTTCCGCCTCGAGCACGGTGAGGTTCTTCAGGGACTGGCGGGGCTCGACAAGCATCGCGAGCACTGAGGCGTAGGGCGCGATGACCAGCTCCTTGCTCAACCCGCGCTTGAGCGCGAGATCGGGGACGCCGAACCCGCGGTACTGATAGGTGTGCGATCTGTCGCGAACCGCGTACGCCGATTCCGATACTCCCCACGGTACCCCCCGCTCGGCGCCGTAGGCGATCTGGCGCTTGACACTCCCCTTGTGGGTCTGGTCCAGCAGCGTAAACGGAAAAGTCTGCATCACGAGGGCAGGCATCAGATACTCGAACATGCTCCCGCTCCACGAGAGCAGGGTTCGCGTCCCTGCCGCTGCTGTCAGTGAGCGGCCGAGTCTGAACCAGTGATCGACGGAGACATCGTCCTTGGCAACCGCGATGAACGATGCGAGCCGCGATTCGGAAGCGAGCAGATCGTAGTACGAGTTGTCTACGGTGTTGCTGCCGATGTGGTAACCGATGGTGAACAGCTTCCGCTTCTGGTCGTAGAGAAACCGGAAGTCCATCTCGACCGCGTAGGCATGCGCGCGCTCCGCTATCGCCCGGAGACGCTTTGCGTCCAGCTCCGAGCAGGATTTGTCCTTCATCATCTCGAAGCACGCCTGCTTGAGCGCGATCAGGTGTCCGGCAAAGTTGCCACTGTCCACCGTCGAGACGTAGCCCGGCTCGAGAACGCGCAGCTCGTTCAGATCGTACCAGTTGAAGAAGTGACCGTGAAAGCGGCGCATTCTCTCCAGTGATCTAAACACTTTCTCCACGCGGTCGATCATGTCCGACCGCGTGATGAACCCGAGGTCCACCGCGCTCACAGTCGAGAGAAGCTGCAGGCCGATGTTGGTGGGCGATGTTCGAAGCGCCAGCACAGGCTCCGGGTCTTCCTGAAAGTTGTCCGGAGCAAGCCACTGTGTTTCCTCCGTGACGAACTTCTCAAAGTACGTCCAGTGCAGCTTCGCGTAGCGTAGCGCCGCCAGCCGCTCCGCATCGGTCAGGTGAATCTCGCCGAGGATTGCCGGCATGCTGAGCGCGAAAGCGATGCTTGGACTCGCGAACCAGGCCAGTACCAGTGGCAGCGTACCCATGACGAACAGGAACCGGTCGTTCGAGCTAGAGGCCCCGCCCATCGTCACATGAAAACCAATGAGCGCGCCGAGAACTAGGCAGAGCGCGGTTACCGGCCACATCTTGCGCCACGTCTCGAGCTGCGACCCAGCACCCATCGCGCGCTCGACCTGCGATGCGGTCTGCCATTCGAGAAAGCTTCGGTGGCTGATGAACAGCCTGTAGAGCGTACGGATGATGGCGTCGGCGGATACGACCGCCTGATGCGGAAGAAACGCGACGGCCAGAGCAAACTGCTGCAGGTTCGTAATCGCATCGCGCCCGACAGCCATGTAGTAGGCGAGCCACGACTGATCGCGTGGTGGCCTCACCAGCGAGATCAGGAGCGAGAACAACCACGGGAAGGCGATCGTTATAAGCACGATCACCGTCCACTGGATGACCGATCCCGGAAGCGTGAACCAGCCCACGATCAACATCGCAAGCTGGAAGATCTCGACGAGGCTCCGTCTCAGATTGTCGAGAATCTTCCAGCGGGAAATTGCGGAGAGGTGGTTCTGCATCGGCCCGTCCGGACCTGGAACAGTCCCCTTCAGCCACCCGAGCAGCTGCCAGTCGCCGCGTATCCACCGGTGCTTCCGCCGCGTGAACGTCAGGTAGCGCGCGGGATAGTCGTCGTAGACCTCGATGTCGGTCGCGAGTCCGGCGCGAGTCCACGTCCCTTCGATCAGGTCGTGGCTGAGAAGCGTGTTCTCGGGAAACCGCCCGTGAGTGGCCTCCTCGAACGCATCGACTTCGTAGATGCCCTTTCCGGTGAAGCTGCCTTCGCCGTAAAGATCCTGATACACGTCGGATACCGCGGTCGTGTATGGATCGACGCCAGGATGTCCCGAGTGAATAGCGGCGAAGTAGGATTTGTATGCGCTTGTGAGAGACACTCCCACGCGGGGTTGCACGATTCCATAGCCTTCGGTGACACGTCCGATCGCCGGATCATAGTGCGCTCGATTGAGCGGATGCGCGATCGTTCCCACGAGCAGCTGGGCCGCGTCGCGAGGCAAGACTGTGTCGGAATCGAGCGTGATGACGTAACGCACGAACATGAGTCTGCTCGTGTCGCCGATGATAGTCGTAAACGCGTCCTTCGCATCGCCGCGCAGGAACTTGTTGAACTGGGCGAGCTTTCCTCGCTTTCTCTCCCAGCCCATCCATACCCTCTGCTTGGGATTCCACAGACGCTGGCGATGGAAAAGGAAGAACACGTCTTCGCCGGCGTCTCTGTATTTCGCGTTGAGGGCTTTGATACCCGCTGCTGCGGCGGCGAGAATCTCTTCGTCACCGTCCCTGTGCTCGGTTGGCGAATCAGTGAAATCGCTCAGTATCGCGAACTGAAGATTCGGATCGCGATTGGCGAGATACTGGATCTCGATGTGCTCGAGAGCCTCCTCCGTTCCATGCACACTTCCGAGCAGGGTCGGCACGACCACAGCCGTCATGTACTCTTCCGGAATTCCGTCGTCCCGCAGCTCGAGCTTGGACAGCAGACGCGGCGGCATCAGCAGCGTTATAAGCTGGTTGATGACGCTGATTCCGATCTCACTCGCTGGGATGAGAGCAAACAGGCCGATGACAATCTGCGCCGCCATCGGTGCTGCCTCCACCACTTCCAGAATCACGGCGAGCGCCATCACGGTGAATAGCGCTATCCCGCCGAAATAAAGCAGGTTGGGATGCCGCTGCGTCCAGCGGTACAGCCATTCTCCGGGCGGAGGCGTGTACCCAACTTTCTCCTCGAGAACGGTGCGCCCCTTGTCCACCAGGAAATAACCGACGTGCGAGTGTCTCACGTCCGAGAGATCGGCGAGCTTCGCCAGAGCTACTACTTCGCTCGCAACTTCTTCTTCCGGTCGCTTTACTCGCTTCGCGATGTGCTCTACGATGTGCCGGTAGTGATCACGAGTGCCGAACGTCATCGACGCGTAGTGACCACTGGGATCCTGGCGGAGAAGTTTCTCCGTCGCGCTCTGCGACTCGACGAAATCCTTCCAGTCGAGTCGCGAGATGGTGCGGAGGCTCGTGATGCTGTTGGCAACCGTTACCTGAGTCAGCGCCACACGCCTGTTCGACCGCGTCGCCGCTTCTTCCGCGCTCGGTCCGTCTTCGGCGATCCATTGCTCGAGCCAGATCAGCGGCGTGAAGTTGGTCTGGTACGACCGCACCTGCTGGAGGAATCGCGCGACCCACGTCGGCGTGAACGGCGGATGATCGTCGACGAATGCGGCCAGCGCCGTCGCCAATGCCTGCGGTGATTCTTCGCTCGCCTCACGGAGAGCTGTCGCAGTGCGATCGGCAGATTCCACTTCCTGGAGCCGAGCTGCCACGCGCAACGCCATGCGCCGAATGTTCTCGACGAGTCCAAGCCGGAGCATTGTCGGAATTGCCCACAGCTCACCCATACGTAGCGGTGTGACTGTCTGATACTCGCGCACGAACAGCGTGATGTTGTCGAGATCGAGGTGACCTTCCGTGTGTGCGATCAGCTCGATTGCCACTTCGTAGGCGCGCGGATAACCGGCCAGTGATCCGGTGGCGAGCTTCGGAAGCTCCTCGTAATAACCTTTGGGAAGATTTGTCCGGATCTCCCTGATGTGCTCCTGGACGATGTAGAAATTGTCCAGCAGCCAGTCTCCGGCCGGACTGATGTCGAGCCCACGCTCCGCGCCGCTATTCAGCTCGTGATAAACCCGATCGAGAACTTCTCGCGTGTCTTCGAGACGGAGTAGTAGCGGACCTGCTCCACGCTGTTTCTGCGCCGGAAGCAGGTGATGCCCGCGCGCGACTGCCCGTGCGCGTTCTCCAAGCCGCTCGAGACCGAGCACCTCACCGCGAATCGGACCGACGAGTTCTTCGCCGGAACCTTTGCCGGACCGGCGGAACAGACGACTCAGAGTTGTTGTTGGAGCCTTGGGCGGGGTTGCAGTTGCCACGTCACGTACTCAACGCCAGAGATGTGCCGCTCTCAGGTGGGGCACGCCGCAAAATATCCTGTTCCCCCTACTCGGCGTAATAAGCCTGGATGCAGAGCGTCACCAGATGCTGGCGGACACGTTCGTATTGATCCACATCCTGCGGACGGAGCGTTTCAGAAAGAGAGTTCCAGAGCTTTTTGAAAACGACGATCAGCTCCTCGGGACGAATGCTTTTCTGACGCGCTTCTTGAGCGACTCGCTTGAGAAGATCCGCGAGCTCAGACGTGGGGCCGCTTGGATGTTTCAGCTGCTCCGTGAGCGCTGAGCGCAACTCCTTAATAGTGCTTTCTGAGAGTGAGCTCACGGGCCTGAGGCAAATAGTTTCCGTTACCCTCGGACTAGTGGGAGGAGGGTAGACATCTGTTCCTAGAATATCTAGGGAGTCTTCCTCATCCGCCAGAGCATCCTGAAGGCAGAGTGTTCTGGAAGAGGGTAGTCGCGGCGTTATTGGGTCTGATGGTGGAGCTTCGAGGCATGCAGCCGAGGTTCCCAGGAAGAGACGAATCCCCCGAAGAGGCGTTCGGGCAGGGATCCGTTCGATGCTGTAGTCGTTGATTGCGATCATCCCGACTGCACTGAGCGCCTGCTCGAAACCATGCGGCGCTCACGCGCTATTCCCATCCTCTTCAGCCCGTCCAGGATGCAGGGAGACGCAAAGGAAGTCGCTGCCCGGCATGGTATTAAGTCGTTCACACTTCCTACTGACCCTGACACATTCGGGAGATTGCTCGAAGCCTGAGTTCAGCCGCGTTAGCCGAGCGCACTTGCCCAATAATAAAACAAACGCCCCGATTTGCGGGGCGTTTTCCCTTTAAAGGTCAGTCTCTTTTCGTGCAGGTCGGGTTTTGCCCTGGTTCGGGATCATGCTCTTGTCTTTCTTGCTCTCCTTCAGGTGCTGCTTGTCCATCTCATGTATGTGTTCGTCGTCTGTTCGAAACTTGTGATCGGTAGTAGCCGGCTCTTTCTGGTGCTTTCCGCTCGAGTCCATCCTCAGCCCCTTTTCAGTCGTAGGTCTTCAGGGAAGTACAGGAACCGTGCCTGTCCGAAGAAGTCAGACTCTTACGAGCCTACTAGGAAGCCACAGGGTTATCGGATCCTGAAGCCACCCATCAGCCGAAAAAGAGTCGCATCCGCGCGTACTGAATAGACCTGGGCTCCCACATCGAAGGTCCGATGAACCACAGCAGTCACGCCGCCAAAGACTGCCGCTCGGATCACGGGACTCTCGAGCTCGACTGGGGTCGTGTCAACGGTCGGAGGAGTGTTTCCATCCGTGAACCCAACCTGGAAATGCGGATCGATCCTGTTCGCGCCCACGCCGCCATAGAATGAGATCCCCCTCTTTCCGGGCGCAAAGCCGGCCGCGATTTCACCCCCGAACATGTCGGGATGAAATGTGTCCTTCGAAGGATTCGTCCCGTAACACGGGCTCGAGGGCGAAGTTTGCTGGAGCTGCGATTTGGGACAGGTGATGGCACCTTTGACGTTTCCGAAAGTCCCGTGAATGCGAAGCATTAGAGTCGTGCCGTTCGAGACGGGAGCAGTCGCGAAATGATGCGCGTGGGAGACTGCGAAGCTGAAGAGATTCGGCGTCGCCCTCGCAATCGTCACGGGAGGGAGATATGCCGCCTCCAGAGCAAAGCCGAACGGGCCTCCGATAGTAATCCTCGGACGGCCGAACACTGGAGACAGCGAAGTGTGTTCGCTCTTCTGCGTGAAACACGCGCCAGTCTGCTCGATCGCCCGGTCGGGCTTGGGGATGTACTCGGCCTCCGCGCCAATTCTGATGCTGGCGGACTCAAGCACCTCGGGAGCAATGGCCATCGAGAACACGATTGGTGCGGTATAAAACGCGAGAAGCCTTCCTTCGTTGCTTCCCGCTTTGACCTTGCATTGCGCTCCTGCCTGCTGGTACGCGGTAAACAGAATCACAGCTGCGAACAGACCTCGATGCATGATTGCTCCTCGTGGAAAGACCTAAGTCGCGTGGAGACTAAGGTATGCCTGAAAGTCGCAACGAAGCGACGATCACTCGGCAAGCGTCGTGATCCGACGCGTCAATGTATGGGCGGAACAGGTGAATGCCCTCCGGGAGCTTATCTGCGTCGAGCTTTCCGCGCATACGTGCGCGTCATGCACTGCGAATAAAACAAAGGATGCTCTCGATACGCGCCCCAGGTTTTGTTGATGCGCAGCATCTCGTTGTCGTAGACCAGGAAGATCGAGGTTTTTTCGCGTGCTTCATCTCCCGAACGATTTGCTGCGCGGGTCGCGAGCGCGTAGCCGAGGTAGTACTGAGCATCCCAGTTTTCCTTTTTCCTCAGGTCGGCGACCAGCAAGCCCGCCAACCGGTGGTCGAAGTGATCGTGCGGATTTGCTGGGATGCTCGGGTCAGTCGAATGAATCAGGACGCCCCCGCCGCCGGAGTTCGATTTGATCAGCGTCTCAACGGTGGACAACAGGTCATTCCATCCGACGTACGCTTCGTTTCCGTCCACGGCAGCGATCGTGGAGATCTTCTTTGACCGTAGCTTTTTAAGGCTCTGATAGCCACGGCCGGCGAACCCTGCGCCATTCCTCTTCCCATCCGGAAGCCGGAGGAAGTATGACTCGGTGTTTTCGATCAGGCATTTCCGAATCGAGTGTGCCAGCACTTTTACGTTGCTGCAGCTCGAATCGATTGCCTCGGCGGTCGCCGCATGAGCGATGAAACGAGTCGATTGAAGCGCCGCTCGCTCCCGAGTCTGCCAGTAGAGCTCATCAGGCCGGCCGTCGTCTCCAGCGGTCAGGTATATGAAAGTCGCCGGAGCCCCCGTACGGAGCTTTTTCGCGACGACATCTCCCATGAAGAGCTGCCAGTCATCCTGGTGGGCGACCACAAAGTAGTCGCGTGGCGGTGTGTTTGATATATATCTAACTGCCGGCTGTGCAGTCGAGCCGTGGATCGCCGCGATGAACAGTATCGCGATGAACAGCAATGAAGGACTGTAAACCAGGCGCAGAGGGTTCATTCGAGTGGGGTGTGAGCTCAACATATCTTCTCGCCAGCCAATCTCTACCCCGGATGTGCAACGCGGGTGCACTTGGTGTGCACCCGCTCGTACTTAGATTCTTATCTTACTCTGATCAGGCTGCTTTGATAGCCTGGACCTCGAGGCTCAGCTTGATGTCGTTTCCGACAAGCAGAGCACCCGTCTCCATCGACTGATTCCAGGTCAGACCGAAATCCCGGCGGTCGATCTTACCGGTCGCGCTGAAACCCACGCGCTCGCCACCCCACGGATCCTTCGTCTGCCCTTCGAACTGGACGTCGAGCGTGATCTCCCTCGTGACATCGCGGATCGAGAGATCGCCGGTGAGCTTGAACTCCTGCGTGCCACCCTCGATACGGGTGCTCCGGAATTTGATCACCGGATACTTCTCGACATCGAGAAAATCGGCTGACCGAAGATGCTGGTCCCGTTGCTCGGTGCGCGTGTCCAGGCTCGTCGCCTTCAAAGTGGCTTCGACCGACGAGTTTTTCGGGTTCTTCTCATCGATGTGGATGGTGCCTTCGACATCCGTAATCCGGCCCTTCACGGTCGTGATCATCAGATGCTTCGCGGAGAATTCGATCGCGCTGTGCGTCGGGTCGAGCTTCCACGTAGTCTTTGCTCCGGTCGCGGGAGCGGTTTCAAGTACTGCGGTCATCGTGTTTCCCTCTTTCATTCTGAGCTGGTTGAGTCGGCTCGCCCTTGCGGCTTGCCCTGGACTTACTGTGAGTAAGTGAATATATTATCGTAAGTACCTTGTGTCAAGCACGCTCCCTTGCAACTTTAGTCATGGCCGATTTCCCAGCTGTTTCACCAGTCTGCTCCCGTTTCCACCGGGCAATCGAGCTCATCGGTAGCCGGTGGACTGGCGCCATCTTGCAGACTTTGCTTCAGGGTAGGACCCGCTATGCGGCCATCAAGGGCGCCATTCCGGACATAACTGACCGGATGCTGTCGGAACGGTTGCGGTCGCTCGAGTCCGAAGGATTGGTGACGCGCGGCGTGATTCCCGAGACTCCCGTGCGCGTGGAATACGAGCTCACAAAGAAAGGGCGCGAGCTCCAGGACGCTCTGATGGAGATCGGACACTGGGCTGAGCGCTGGATCCCGCTCGAAGACACCAAAGGAAAGGGCCCTCCCACCGCGGCTAAGCCAGATAACGATCACAATCGCAGCCCCGCACCCAGAATAAAACGCGCTTGATCGTTTTCTCGCGCCAGGCACGCGTGAACCCTCGGAAGACGCTGAGTACATTTCAGCGTCTTTTTTTTCGCCCCTCCCCCCGCCAAAAGGACACGTGATGCGCACCCTGCTCTCTTCGCTCGTGATCTCGGCAACCGGCCTCGTTTTCGTGCCTTCGTCCGCGGATACACCGATGCGAGGTTTCTTCCCACAGTCAGTTCAGGCAGAACGGGATCTGGAGGCACGGTTCAAGGCGATGCCCGACCCCGCCCGAATGAGAGAAGCGATGCAGCGCCTCAGTGCGCGTCCGCACCACGTCGGCTCCCCGTACGACAAGGACAACGCCGAGTGGATACTCAATCAGTTCAAGTCTTACGGGTGGGACGCGCACATCGAAACCTTCGACGTTCTTTTTCCGACTCCGGTGGAGCGAATAGTAGAGCTCGTCGCTCCCACGAAGTTCAAGGCATCGTTGCAGGAGACCGCGCTTCCTGGCGATTCGACATCGGGCCAGCAGGCGGAGCAGCTGCCCTCTTATAACGCGTACTCGATCGATGGCGATGTCACCGGACCTCTCGTCTTCGTCAACTATGGAGTGCCCGCCGATTACGAGGAGCTGGAGCAGCGCGGCGTCTCGATAAAGGGCGCGATCGTGATCGCTCGCTACGGTGGATCGTGGCGCGGGATCAAGCCGAAAGTCGCCGCCGAACATGGCGCGATCGGATGTCTGATCTATTCCGACCCGCGAGACGACGGTTACGCCGGCGGCGCTGTTTTCCCGAGCGGGCCAATGCGTCCCGCGCAGGGAGTTCAGCGCGGTTCCGTTATGGACATGCCTACCTATCCCGGAGATCCGCTCACTCCAGGCGTCGGTGCTACGAAGGACGCGAAGCGGCTGAAGGTCGCGGAGGCTAAGACCATCACCAAAATTCCCGTTCTGCCGATTTCCTACGGCGACGCGCAGCCGCTTTTGGCGGCGATCGGCGGACCGCTTGCTCCAGACTCATGGCGCGGCGGACTTCCCATCACATACCGTCTCGGTGCTGGACCTGCGCGCGTGCACTTGCGCATCAGATCCGACTGGAGCCTGAAGACGCTTTACGATGTGATCGCCAAACTCCCTGGTACGACGGAGGCCGATCAGTGGATCATTCGCGGCAATCATCACGACGCCTGGGTCAATGGCGCACAGGATCCGATCTCGGGGCTCGTGGCGGAGCTGGAGGAAGCACGCGCTCTTGGTGCGCTTTACAAACAGGGCTGGCGCCCCAAGCGCACGATCATCTACGCGGCCTGGGACGGCGAAGAGCCGGGATTACTCGGCTCGACGGAATGGGCTGAAGCGCACGCCGACGAGCTCAAAGCGCACGCGGTCGCATATCTCAACAGCGACACGAACGAGAGGGGATACCTCGGCATCCTGGGTTCGCACTCGCTCGAGAAGTTCATGAACAGTGTCGCGATGGATGTCGAAGATCCTGAAACTGGCGTGAGCTCCTGGAAAAGGCTGCAGGCATCGCGGATCATGGATGGGTCTGCCGATGTTCGGCGCGAAGCAAGGGATCGCGAAGACCTTCGCATCGGTGCGCTCGGCTCGGGATCCGACTACTCGTCATTCTTGGATCATCTTGGCGTTGCGTCGCTCAACCTGGGCTACGGTGGCGAAGACGACGGCGGGATCTATCACTCGATCTACGACGATTTCTACTGGTTCATGCATTTCAGCGATTCGTCTTTTGTGTACGGTCGCGCTCTCGCGCAGGCAGCCGGCATAACGGTGCTGCGGCTGGCGAACGCGGATCTCCTTCCATTCGGATTCACCAATCTCGCTGAGACCATCCAGACCTATGTGAAGGATCTCCAGTCTCTCCGCGACAGGCGCGCCGAGCAGATCACTGAGCGCAACCGGCAGATCGAGGAGGGGCTGTTCAGGTTCACCAGCGATCCGCGCGCTCCAGTCACCGCGCCGCAACGCCAGCAGCCGGCGCCGCAGCTGAATTTTGCGCCGCTGCTCAACGCGCTGGACTCCCTCAATCACGCTGCCTCGCGTTACGAGAAAGCCTACAATCGCGCGGTGACTGAAGGACGGACGACTGTGGCGAAGAGCGTGAATGAGCACCTGATCCAGGCCGAACGCGCTCTTACGTCAACGGACGGTTTGAAAAACCGCCCCTGGTACGTCCACATGCTTTACGCGCCCGGCTTCTACACGGGCTATGGGGTGAAGACGATTCCCGGCGTTCGCGAGGCGATAGAGCAGGGACAGTGGCAGGATGCAGATCGGGAAATCGTGCGTGCGGCGGGTGCGCTCGAGCGCGAGGCAACATTGATCAGCAATCTCACAACGACGCTGACCGGATCATGATTCGACGGGGTTGATCGAACAGCGAGAGAGCGCGGCACCATTAGGTGCCGCGTTTTTTTTCGTATGCTGCTTCCCATCGCAAGAGGATGGATCACTGTCAGTTCTAATGAGAGGCTAGAGACAGAATCGGACCGCCGACATGCTGATTTCAGTCCTCGACCGTGGCCTATACTCGCGTGCTTGCTTTGGGGTCTTACGCTCTGGTGTGTCACGAGAAGTGCGTATTTGACACATATCGGGTGACGTTTCGACGAATAAAGGGCGAATTATTGGCTATTATTGGGTAAGATTTGCGAATCTTACAGAATCCTCTTGACATCTGACGATTGGCGGATAATGTTGCCGCCTTCGAGATTACCGCGTTCCACAACCGCCAGCCGAGTCATGCCCCTTCTTGCTCTCAGCGTCTCAAACTTGAATCCGGGAAATAATCGTCAGCGCCCACAGGTCCTGTGGGGCGTGATCGAGCGTTCCGGGTAGTCCCAAGAGCTCCACAGCATCTAATACCCTCGCGTTTCGATCGATGAACGCGGGGTTTTTTGTTTTTGTTCGCTGTGAAACCCGCCTTAAGGAGATCGAGATGAGTCAGCAAACAGTTGCAGTCGCTCGCGTGCCGGTCCCTCCGTCCCGGGCTGGTCCAGCGCGCAGAATCCGCCTGGGCCTGTCGATGCTGGCGCTGTCGCTTGCTCCGAACGCCGGCGCACAGACAGCAGGGCCACAGCGGAGCGATTCGGTGGTCGTGACTCTTGCACGAGCCGATTCGGTCAAGATGCCTCCAGGCGCCGCGGCCGCGACGACGACGACGGCCGTCGCGGCAGTCCCCCAATGGTTCGACAAAATCGCGGTCAACGCGTTCGTCTCCAGCGCGTTCGAGTACAACGCGAACCGCCCCGCGACGGGGGCGAACAGCTATCGCGTGTTCGACTTCAACGACAACTCCTTCAACCTCGACGTCGCCGAAGTTGTGGTACAGATCGCACCATCAAAGCCCAACGACGCCGGCTTTCGCGTCGACATCGCCGCCGGCAACTCTATCCCGCAGATCTCGAAGTCACAGGATCAGACCGTCGCCCAGTTCGACCTGCAGCAAGTGTTCGCGAGCTACATCGCGCCGCTCGGCTCCGGCCTCCGCTTCGATGTGGGGAAGTACATCACTCATATGGGTTATGAGGTGATCGAGGGTTACGACGGCTACAACGACAGCTACAGCCGGTCGATCCTGTTCGGCTACGCCATTCCATTCACGCACACAGGGGTCAAGGCGACCTACGCCTTCTTGAGCAAGGTCGCGGGAATGGTCGAGGTGGTTAACGGCTGGGATCTCGTGCACGACAATAACCGCTCGAAGTCTCTCGGGGCCCAGCTCACTCTGACCCCGGTGGCGCCGCTGAGCCTAATGCTCAACTGGATCGGAGGCCCGGAGCTCGCGAACGACAATCACACCAAGCGCAACGTGTTCGACCTGTGTGCCATCCTCAAACCGACGAGCACGCTGACGCTCGGCCTGAACGGCAATTACGGAATGGAAGACGGCACCAGTCGCGTCAATCCGGGATCGGACACGAAGTGGAAGGGAATTGCCGGTTACGCCGTCCTCGGAGTGACGAAGAAGTTCTCCGTGGCGCTACGCGGCGAGACGCTTCACGACGACGGTGGCGTGCGCCTCGGGACCGACACCAAAGCGACACTGTCAGAAGGCACGTTCACGCCGGCGTACAAGTTCACGGATCACGTCGTGCTGCGCGGGGAGGTGCGTTTCGACAAGGCGAACCAACCGATCCTCGCCAAGCGGGCCGGTTTAAGCGACAAGCAGACGACGGCCGGGGTCAACTTCATCTTCGTGTATTGAGACCGCTCTCCTTCTCGGAGCGCGCGCGTCCCGTGTGAGACTCCACTCGAGAGCCGGCAGCGTGATCAGTTTGGTTAGATCACGATGATCACATCCGCCGCGTACTACATCAATGGCTAGGGACGGAATCGAACCGCCGACACGCGGATTTTCAGTCCGCTGCTCTACCAACTGAGCTACCTAGCCGCACCGGACGCGTGCCCGGATTGAACAATTAAAACCCGTCCCGCACTCTAATCAACCGGGCGGAGGAACTACCTTGTGGCTGGCGGTTTCCCGTGCGTGGCGGTAATCACGGACTTCACGCCGCCCCGAACGTTGAAATCTCCCACTACGCGCATCCACTTGGGCGAGGAAGCGGCAACCAGGTCATCAAGAATCCGATTGACGGCGCGTTCGTAAAAGATTCCGTCGTTCCTGTAGCTCCACAGATAGAGCTTCAGACTCTTGAGCTCGATGCACTTTGCCGCCGGTATGTAAGTGATACGAATCGTCCCGAAATCCGGCGCGCCTCCCTTTAGGAGAGCGAGCTCCTCGGCGTCGCTCTCGATCCCGCCGAGCGGGCAAAGAGAGGTAAACTCCGAGCAATCCATGTGGATCTCGTAGTCGCGGTCGGCGTAGGGATTGTCGAATGTCTCGAGGAGCTCTGGCTTTGGCATCCTCGAACGATGCACCGGTGAGGAGCGCGGATCAATCCGCTTGCATTACTCGTCGCGCAGCTTTCGAGACATGTCCTCGAGCAGTCGACGCTCGTCTCTCGACAGGCTGTCGATGCCATGCTGCGAGATTTTATCGAGCACGCGATTTACTCTCACTTCGTATTCCTTCGGTGTTTCATGCTTCGGCACATGCTGCAGTGGCTTGCTCTCGCGAAGAACGATCGCGTTGCTCCGCGCAATGACTTCGTCCACGCCCCGCTCGCGATCTCGGGGTGGCCTGTTCCGGGGAACAGCGCGCGGCATGTCCTCTGATTCTTCGGGCGCTGCCGATACCCAGCCTCTCACGCGGGTGATCCCACCAGCCGAATAGAGCTTGAGGAAGATCCAGCCAAACGCCATTCCGCCGACGTGCGCCGTCCAGTCAATCCGGGAGCCCGGCGACAGGGCAAAGATGATGTTCATCGCCAGCATGACCACAATCAGCCACCGCGACTTCATCGGAATTACGCCGAAAAGATAGACTTCTTCGTCCGGCCACCTTAACGCGTAAGCTACGAGCACACCGCTGATCGCGCCCGAAGCTCCGATTACCGCGGAATGGGGCGCGAACAGGAGATGCGCAATCCCGCCACCAAGCCCGCACCAGAGATAGAACTGAACGAATGTGCGGGTTCCCCACTCGTGCTCCACACGGGGGCCGAACATCCAGAGAGTGAACATGTTAAACGCGAGGTGCGCCAGCCACGCGTGCACGAACATGTACGTGCCGAGCGTCCACCAGATGGTCGGAAAGCGCTCGGGGTCGAGAGCGAGAGCCGAATACACCGCGTCCGGCCCAAACAGGGTCAGCTGCAGGAAATACACGCCAATGTTCAGGGCCAGCAGCCACTGAACAGCGCGCGTCATGCGCGGAGATTCTGGAGTGTCGTAGAGCTCGCTCATTCAGACCTGCAACTAAGGGAACTACATCCTAAGACCCAATCCGCCACGAAGGGTTCCTCCGCCGGCGCCTATTCCAGGGCGAGCTTTACGATCCGCTCGCACAGTTCGGGGAAGCTGATTCCCATTGCCGCCGCCCCCTGTGGAATCAGACTGAGCTCGGTCATTCCGGGCAACGTATTCGCCTCGAGGCAGTAGAATTCGCCCTCGCTGGTGAGCCTGAAGTCGATTCGGGAGTATCCCCTGAGCTTGAGCGCCTTGAACGCCGCAAGTGCCTGCTGCTGCACTTTCTCGGTTGCCTCGGGCGAAAGTTTGGCGGGAAACTCCTCAACCGCCATCCCCGCCGTATACTTGCACTCGTAATCGTAGATCTCGTGCTTCGGGATAATCTCGCCTACCGGCAACGCAATGTGCCCGAGAACTCCGACGGTAAGCTCTCGGCCGGGGACGAATCGCTCTATCATGACCTCATTATCGTACTTGCTGGCTTCCTTGATTGCGGCAGCGATGTCGCCGCGCTTTTTAACCAGAGTGAGCCCAACGGTTGATCCTTCCTTGGATGGCTTTACGACCACAGGAAGCCCGAGCATTCCCTCTACCTGCTCGATGGTCACCGGAGACATCAGCCAGTCAGCGGTTTTTACCTCCGCCATCCGGAAGAGTTTTTTCGAGAGGTCTTTGTCCATGGCCAGGGCGCTCGCGAGGTGCCCGCTCCCCGTGTACTTCACGTGCGCCATGTCCAGCAGCGCCTGAATGGTTCCATCCTCGCCTTGCCCGCCGTGGAGAGCGAGGAACGCGACATCGGCGTTCTTTACCTCTTTCATCGTCGTGAGGTTCGGCAGAAATGTCCCTTCAGCCACCTTGGACAGCGACTCGAGTGAGGGCGGTGCCGCTCCAACCTTTCCGGTGCTCAGCTCGCGCTCCTCTCGCTCGCTGATTACGCCGCGCGCCGGATCGAGGCCAATCACCTCGTGACCTCGGCCGCGCAATGCCTGCACGATTCGTATTCCCGACGCAAGCGACACGTTACGCTCGGAAGACGTTCCACCCATGAACACAGTGATTTTCATTCGACTGAATCTTCCTTGTTTAGCGGGACATCATGTAGTGAAGCATGTCGGATCGCGTGACGATCCCCTGAACGACACCATGCTCCTGCACGAGCACCGCGGGATTTGCCTTTGAGAGTAGCTTCACGACGTTGTCCACTGGCTGGTCGGACGCCACCATCGGAAATGGCGAGTCCATTATCTCGCTGACCGTCGTCTCGAGAAGCTTCGGATTCTCCAGACTCTTCTGGGAGAGCGACCAATCGCTCACCGAGCCGACACAATTCGCGCCGTCCATCACCGGCAGCTGTGAGACATCGTGCAGATTCATCAAGCCGATCGCCTGCCGTACGGTTGCTCCGGGTGCCACGCTCACCACCGCCGGAGCACCGCCGTTTTTTCTGCCGAGGACCGTGTGCAGCGCGACCTTGGGAAC
>JBBQAV010000038.1:0-23274 GCA_038316775.1 Gemmatimonadales bacterium
AATGGCGATTCGAAAACCGGGGCGTAACGAGTGGAAGTTGAAAGACGGGAAATGGCGCAGGTCGCTCGGTAGTAGGGGCTGCCGCGTCACGCTGTTTGAGAGGACGAAGGGGGGAGGGTTCCACAGGTCAGTCTGGCTTCCTGGCGTCGGCGTAGATCGCCGCGCGCTTGGCACCACTGACAAGGACGAAGCGGAAAGACTCGGCAAGGATTTGCTCGCCGCGCTTCTTCGAGATGAGGGGGTTGTGCGTGACGCCGCTTCTCCGCTCGGGAATCTCTGGGAGCGGTATAAGGCCGAGTGTCCGGCGTTCCTGGACAACAAGCCGCGAACACGGAGAGAAGATTCAGCACATATGGCCATCGTGCTCGCGTTTTTCGGTTCGGATTCCGATGCGCGGCACTTCGCGGAAGCTGACGTTCGCTCGTTCGTGGCCAAGCGAATGTCCGGTGGTATCATGCTCGCAGATGGAGCAACCACCAATCCGGTCAGGGCACGATCTGCGGAGGTCGAGGTCAGGCTTCTCAAGACAGTGCTTACGTGGGCAACCACTGTTCGCGCTCGTGGCGCCGAACGATTGCTCGCCTCGAATCCGTTAGCTGGGGTCAGGGGCGTTAGGGAAAAGAACCCCAAGCGGCCAGTCGCATCGTGGGAGCGGTTCCAGGCTACACGTGAGGCGATGCAGCGCTTCGATTCTATGTCGAAGGACGAGAGCCGCCATTGGATTCGGATGGAGCTCGCTTTGGTGTTAGCAGAAAGTACTGGCCGACGTATCGGCTCCATCCGACAACTGCGTTGGGAAGATTTCGATTTCAGCGCAGGTACGGTTCACTGGCGAGCGGATGCCGATAAGAAGCGAGTGGATTGGACGGTGCCTCTACCTGCCGCGCTCATCGAGGAGATTAGGCGCTTCCGTGTGAGATTGGGTGGAGCGTTCGGCGGGTTCGTATTCCCGTCGAAGCTTGACGCGACACGCCCGATACCCCGCGAGGTGTTCCAAAAGGCGCTCCAACAGGCCGAGGAGCACGCAGCGTTACCGAAGCTCGACGGATCGCTCTGGCACGCCTACAGAAGGAAATGGGCGAGTGAACGGAAGCACCTGCCAGCGACCGACGTTGCTCAGGCCGGGGGATGGAAAGGCACGGAAACGCTTCTGAGTTGCTACCAACAAGCGGACCGAGAGACGATGCTGGCAGTCATGTCCGAACCGCGGAAGGTCTCAGAGCGAGCGGTTTTCGGCGCAAAGTAAGGGTAGAAACTGACACAGAAACTGACACACGCAGTTCTGAAGCAAGACGGTCTGACCGCACAAATGCGCATCAGACAGTGAGTTACCAAGTCGGGGCGCCCGGATTTGAACCGGGGACCTCCTGCTCCCAAAGCAGGCGCGATACCGGGCTACGCTACGCCCCGAAGTGAGGTCAACTTACTATATCCGGCCTTCAGCGCGCAACGCGCTCAGGAGCGAGCGAAACGCGCGCGCGCGGTGACTGCCGGCCGCGGTCTTCACGATGGAAATTTCAGCGAAAGTCCCGCCCAGCTCGGGCGCTTCGAAGTAAGGATCGTAGCCGAACCCGTTCGCTCCCCGCGGCGTCTCGATCACTCGACCTTCGATTTCGCCGCGGCGCATAGCTTCGCTTCGGGCATCCTTGAAGACGGCGACGGATACGTAGCGCGCCGTGTCCGTAAACGCGTCGCCATGCTTCGCCCTCGCCTCTCGCATTCGCGCAGTGAGCTTGGCGTTATTTGCCGCGTCGAGCGCGCTTCGCTCGAGATCGTGCCGGCCTGACCAGCGTTTGCTATAGACGCCGGGCTCGCCGCCCAGCGCGTCGACGCACATACCCGAATCATCCCCAAAGGTGGCGATGCCAGTCAGGTCGAAGAAATAGCGAGCCTTGGCGAGCGCGTTTTCCTCGAACGTCTCGAATTTCTCGAGATCGTCCTCTTCCGGACTCTCAGCGATGCCGAGGGTTCCAGGATTCACTACGGCGAGACCAAAGTCCGAGAAAATCTCCCGCATCTCGCGCAGCTTGCCATCGCTGCGCGTGGCAAGAAGAAACTGGCGGCTGCTCACTCCGCCAGCGCTTTGGCCTGAGCCGCGTCGAGGCCGCGGATTCCTGAAATTGCCAACTCCAGAAGCGAGTCGAGCTGCGCACGGTCGAACGTTCCATGCTCGCCGCTTCCCTGCACTTCCACAAACTTGCCCTCGCTGCTCATCACGACGTTCATGTCAACTTCTGCTCTCACATCTTCCTCGTAGTCGAGATCGAGCCTCGCCTCTCCGTCGATCACACCGACGCTCACTGCCGCAACGCGCCGCTTTACCGGTGTCTGCGCGAGCTTTTTGGCTTTGACCATCCAATCGAACGCGTCAACGATCGCGACCGATGCGCCTGTGATCGCGGCGGTGCGAGTGCCTCCATCGGCAACGAGCACATCGCAATCGAGCTTCACCGTGAATTCTCCGAACTTGAAGTCATCGAGCATCGCGCGCACGCTGCGCCCAATGAGCCGTTGGATCTCCTGCGTGCGGCCGCCGATCTGCGATCTCTCCCGGGAAGTCCGGGTGAGAGTCGCGCGAGGGAGCATCGCGTATTCGGCGGTGAGCCACCCCTCGCCGCGGCCGCGCTTCCAGCCGGGGACGCCCTCCTCTACCGACGCGGTGCACAACACGCGGGTGGCGCCAAAGGTGATGAGGCAAGAACCCTCAGCATAAGGAGCAGCGCCACGCTCCAGCGTGATCGGCCTGAGCTCCGACAAACCGCGTCCAACCCGATTCTGCCTAGCTGTTTTCACTGAGCTTCCGAATGATTGCTGTGGTTGAATGTCCGGGCGTGAGCGGCACGACCACGACGCTCCCTCCCCAACTCTTTACGTCCGATGCGCCGACAATTGTGTCCTCCGAGTAATCTCCGCCTTTCACTATGACGTCCGGCTTGAGATGCCGAACGAGATTGAGTGGCGTGTCTTCCGGAAAGATCACGACGAGATCGACGCACTCGAGCGCAGCTAAGACGTACGCTCTCTCCGCGTCGCTGCGGACGGGCCGCGTGGGCCCTTTGAGACGACGCACGGACTCATCGCTGTTGATGCCCACAATGAGCGCGTCAGCCGTGGCGCGCGCGGCCGTAAGAATGTCGACGTGACCACTGTGAAGGAGATCGAAGACACCGTTCGTGAACGCGATCGGGCCCTTTCTTCCACCTCTCCACCGATCGGCCTCCGCCCACGTCGCAATCTTGGCAGCGGGATTTCGAGGCTTCAGAGTCCGCTCATCACCATAGGGTGGAAATGAAGAACTTTTTCCTTCTTCATTGGAAGGCTGATGATCTCGTCGTAGTCGGCCGAGATCGTGATCCGCGTCGGGCCACGCTCGATGCTGATCAGCTCGGCGCCGGCCGGAAGCTGCAGCGTATCCGCCAAGGCCGAGAGACGCTTCCTGATCTGCTCGTCAGTCTTGTCCGAGGCGAATCTCGCTTCCTGGCCCATCGCGTCCTTGAACTGATAGAGCCGGAAATACGCCTGGCCGAAATCGAACGCGAAGTATATCCCGATGGCGAGAACGAGCAGAGGGAACAGGCAGCCAAGTTTGCTTTCTCCGCGACGATTTACCACTGTGACTGCGCTCCCTCGATCACATCGGAGACGATGCGGTCGATCGCCTGCTTCCTGCCGCTTGCCTCTCCGCGCTCCTCATATTCACCCTGGGCGAGAAGTCCCTTGCGCTGCCAGAGCGTTTTGCCCGTCACCTGATCCACCATCTCGATATCGACGACGAGCTGCAGCTGCCGCCTGGCGGTCGTCGCCTGCTTGTTGTTCGCGCTGAATCCGATGGGGATGTCGGTCTCGTAGCGCTGGATGGTACCGCGCACAATCGCGTTGGCTTTGCTTTCAGACGCGTCACGAAGACCAAGCCGGTCGTGCAGCCGGGTTCGAAGGGCCTCGGTGAGCTCGCGTGGAAGCTCAGGTGCTGCGGTCTGGTTGTCGAAAGGAACGATCGCAACCGTCCTTATGTGAGAGGGCAGCCCGCCGCCCGTGAAGCCATACGGGATGCAGGCAATCAGCGCAACCAGGACAACACTATAAACTCCAGATCGAATCATCGAAAGATCCAGGTTCGTCTCGCAGAATCGTCAGCTCCAGCCGGCGCCTCGACCCAGGTGCCTCGTAAACGAGAACGCGGTTCGCGCCACGCGTCAGACTTTCGATGATCTTGCCGCCTGAGATGTGCTCGAGCCCAACAAGAGTGTCGCCACGAATAGCCAGTCTCCATTGCACCGGTCGGCCCACATCGGCGCGCAGGACATCTCCATCGATGCGAACTACCGTGTCCGGTAGCGGCGGGATCGCAAGCCTTCCGAGCGCCGCCCACATCATGGGCGATGGCGGAATGTAACGACGCGCGAGCTCCGCGTGCGGAGAACGTATCGAATCGCCGATTAGCACCGCGGCTCCCGCGCCGAGTCCTCCACCGAGAAAGAAGTCGAGCCGCGCGCTGTCCGGTGCGGCGGTGCGCACAGATCCGTCTCCGCGGGCAGCAATGTCACCTTCCCTGTATTCCCACTTGAAGACCAGATGCCGTTTGCCCGCGGGCAATGCGAGCGACGGAAGCGAGCGATCCGGAGCCAGCACGCCCTTGAGCGGAGCTGCCGACGGGACGCAGCCAAATGCTGCTACAACAGCGAGTGCAGCGATACGATTCATTTCGGATCCACACGTGTTATTAGGTCGCCCTGCACGAGTCTGTCGAGGACATCGAACCCGCGCACGACTCTGCCGAACACTGTGTAGTGTCCGTCGAGATGCGGTTGCGGAGAGTGAGTGAGGAAATACTGACTTCCGCCCGTATCAGGTCCGGACAGCGCCATGCCCACTGCGCCGCGCTCGTAACGGTGACGGTTCATCTCGTCGCGTATCGAGTAGCCGGGACCGCCATTTCCATCGTCACGTGGGTCACCATCCTGGGCGACGAAATTTGGAACGACTCTGTGGAAGCGTGTGTTGCGATAGTATCCAGACCGCGCGAGGTTGAGAAAGTTCCACACGGTGATCGGGGCATCGGTGCCGAAGAGCTCGAGCCGGATTGGCCCGCGCACCGTATTGATCGTCGCATTCAATGTCTTTCCGACGTAGGCCGGCATCACGATCGCGCGCACGATGTCCTCATACCATCCCAGCGCCCTTGGAGTTGGAGTGACAGCGCCCCAATTCTTCCAAACCGGAATTGTCTTTCCGGCGGCGCGCTCGAGCGGGTCGGCAGGGACCGGACTCTGTGCGAGGAGAGCACGCCGCGTAGGGTTGAGAGCGGTGCTGTCCTTCTTCCAGAGTGCAGCCACGTACTGTATCGCGGCCAGGCGCGCATCGTTCGCGGAGTCGCGGCCCGCCTGATGGTAGCTCGCGAGCACCGCGGCGAGATCCCCGGCAGACGGGCGATCAGCGAGAGCACCGATCACCGTTGCGCGCACGTAAAAATCAGGATCGCGGAGCCCGCTCACCAACAGCGAGTGGACGCTGTCCTCCAGCGGCACCCCTGCTGTAGGCGCAATCGCAGCGTAAGCTGCCTCGCGCACTCTCGGATCTGGATCGCGCATTAGTGGGACGGAGCGTGAGATCGCGAATGCGCGATCGAGCGTATCTCCCGCGGCTGCCGCGACAGCAGCTCTGTATCGCCAGTCCGCGCTCGTGGCCCACTGGCCGAGCTCAGGTGGCCTCAATCCCGCGAGCGCGGCCGAAGCGAGCAGCGCCGAGCGATACGCCAGCGAAGTGTCGGCGGTCCACAATCCGGGGAACTCGGTCGCTCCCTTCGACAATACCGTTCCAAGGCTCTGACCTGCCGCGATTCTCACGTTTGGGTCGTAGTCATGAGCGGCGTAGATCAGAGCCGGCTTTGCGGGAGCACCGTAGGTACCCAGCGAGCGGCTAGCGTTTATGCGGACGTGCGGACTTACGTCGCCGACGAGCCTCGCGAGAACCGCGAACGCCCGCCCCCCGAGCGAATCACCAGCCGCCGACTTCGCGATTCCCCGAGCGATTTCCGCGCGCGTGCGCTGAGCCCCGCTCACCGCATCGGTGTAAGGCCCGAGCATCATCTCGGTCGAAGCCCCAGGGTTTTGCGGTCTGGCGGCGAGCGCGGGTGAAGCTTCGAGCTCGATGAGATCGCGCACGCCGGCGGGAGAGCGGGTGCGGGCGATGGCATATGATGCAATCCATACAACTGATGGATCGCCGACACGAAGAAATGGCTTGATCTCGGCAACCGGGACCGGGCGAAGCTTCGCCGCGGCAAGGAGAAGCTGGATCTCCGTGTCGTGGTCGTGCTCGCCTTTCAAGCCGGCGATGATCCTTGCTCGAGCGGGGGCGCCGATCTCCCCCAGCGCCCACGCAGCTTCGCGCGCGACAGCGTGGTTGAGGGCGAGCGCTGCCCCCAAGTCCGCTATCGACGCGGTGTCGCGCAACAAGCCGAGCGCGTAGGCCGCGTTCCCGCCGACGGTGAGGTCTCGATCCTTGAGCAACGCGCGGAGGCGCTGTATCCCGACGCTGCCGTGCTCAGTTCCGATTTGTCCGATTGCAATCGTCGCGGCGGCGCGCAGCGGCCGCCACTTGCTCGCCAGCGCGCGGTCAATCAATGCCATGTCGAGCTGCCGCGTATCGGCCATGGCAAGGAGCCGGGCATAGAGATTGACTTCGCCGGCGCCGATCGCGGGCGGAAGTTTCTGCGCGCCTGCCGTCGTGGCAACGCCGGCCAGGAACGCGACATGAACGATGTGCTTACGAAACGGCATCATTGAGCACCTTGCGAAGTGGTTCTGGCAACGTCGTGAGTCGGGAGTCACGCGTCAGCGAAGCGAGCTTGGTGCTGGCGGTGACGAACCGCTCACCGGTTTCGGCGTTGGTAATGACGTACTCGAACGTTATCGTGCGCGATCTCACGTCGCTGATGGTGGTAGTAACACGAATCAGATTGTCGTATCGCGCGGCGGAGTGGAAACGCAGACTGGCCTCTACCACAGCCAGCGTGACATTCTGCCGCTCCAGCTCGGCGTACGGCGTCCCCAGGGCGCGAATGAACTCAGTGCGTCCGATCTCGCACCAGATCAGATAGTTGGAATGATAAACTACCTGCATCTGGTCGGTCTCGGCGTAACGTACCCGGAACTCGACGGAGTGAGCCGCAGCGCGGCTTGTGTGGGATGTCATGTGAGAGGGAAAGTCGAAAATGCCCCGCACGGGATGCTTTGTAAAGCCTGCAGCGAAGAGCTAACTTGAGCCGTGCTCAACGCCCCTTGTTACATCATATCGGACGCGCACCTGGGCGTCGCCAGTCCTCAAATCGAAAGATCCTTCGTGTCCTTTCTTCGCGGGCTGGCCGGAGAGGCGAGGTCGCTGATAATCAATGGCGACCTCTTTGATTTCTGGTTCGAGTGGAATACCGTCATTCCGCGACGGAGCTTCCGCGCGCTCGCGGCGCTCGCCGAGCTCAAAGACGCCGGCGTGGAGATTCTCTGGGTAGCCGGCAATCACGACTGCTGGGGCGGCGAGGTGCTGCGCGAGGATGTAGGCATCAACTACATCGTCGGTCCGTGGGAGGGCGCCGTGGCCGGTTGGAACGCGCGAATCGAGCACGGTGATGGTTTGCGCGATCGAGAGGATCGCGGCTACCGGATGATCCGTCCCATCATGCGGCATCCGCTCGCCATCAAGGCATTTCGCACCTTGCATCCGGATTGGGCAAGCAAGCTTGCGCAGGGGAGCTCGAACGCCAGCAGAACCTATCGCGCGAGAGATGAAGGCCGAGGCTTGCGGAGCTACGCGATGCAGGAGCTCGACAAGTCCCGTAACCTGGACCTTCTCGTGTACGGCCACTCCCACGTCCCAGCTCTGGAGCGAATGGAGGGCGGCGGAGTGTTTGCCAATGCGGGGTCATGGCTCGATGCGCCGACATTTCTGAGACTCACCGACGAGGCCATCGAGCTGCGCGAATGGGACGGCTCAGCCAATGGTGCGTGTCTCAACTCGATCAATCGGTGAGCCGAGAAAGCGCTGAGCGATACTCAGAAAGGTGTCCGGCGCGTCGGATGCAATAAACCGGTATTGCGCGCCGTTTGGCGTCGTGTTGTCGAGACCTTTCGCTCTGAGGACTTCTCCCGTTTCCCGCGCCGTCTCATACGCGCTGTCGATCAGCCTTACCGCGCGGCCGACCACATTCCCGATCACTGTCTTCATCAGCGGGTAGTGCGTGCACCCGAGAACCAGCGTGTCGATGTCAGCTGAGACGAGCGGCGCCAGGTAGTTGCGCGCGATCGCCCGGGTAGGCTCGGTATCATCCCACCCTTCCTCGACCAGCGGGACGAACAACGCGCAAGCCTGCGCGGTCAGCTCCACGTCGGGGACGAGCTTCCTTATCTCCTTCTCGTATGCGCGCGACTTGATCGTGCCCGCCGTTCCGATCACCCCAACTCGTTTGGTTTTCGTCGCCGCCGCGGCGCCTCGTGCGCCAGGCTCGATCACGCCGATTATGGGAAGGTCGAATTCTCTGCGCAGCGCCGGCAGCGCGTGGGCGGTAGCAGTGTTGCAGGCGATAACCAATGCCTTCACACCCTCCCCTTTGAGGTAAGACGTGATCTCCCTGCTGTAGCGCAGCACGGTGTCCGGGCTCTTCGGCCCGTAAGGCACGCGCGCCGTATCCCCAAAGTAGATGATGCTTTCGTTCGGGAGCTGGGTGATCATCTCGCGAACAACGGTGAGCCCGCCCATACCGGAATCAAAAACGCCTATTGGGGCGGAGTTGCTCACCTCAGTCTCAGCGCTGCGTAAACGCCGGCGGAGCGCGGAGTCGCCACCACGCCAATGTTGGCGTTGAAGTCCCAGAGGTTGGCAGCGACGTACGCGTCGGCGCCCGAGAAGAGATGGTTGAACACGATTGCGGCGATCCAGTCCTCGTAGTGGGTTCGCCGCGCCTTGATTCGGTCGTCCGTATACCGACTCGCGATGTACGTGTCGGGAACCGGGAGTCCGGTTTTCGGATCGATGATAGCGATGCCCGTGTTAGGATCGATCTTGTAGCTCGCGACCACACTGTCGCGTGGAAGGCCCTTCGCCTCGGCGAGATCCAGCGCCGACTTTCGCGCCATGCCAAGCGAGCCAATCTCTATCACCGCGAAGAGCATTGCCGCGCGGTCGCGGCCGAGCACTGTCTGTGCGTAACCGGGAATGAGGAGAGACGAGAGGAAAGCGCGTCGTGGCGACATCGGTGGCTTCCGCGTCGTGTCAGTCACGACTTGCTGTGTTGCACGCGGCTGTGGCGCGGCAATACCGACGCGCGCGCTGTCACGCTGCTGCGCTTCTGATACAGGCGGTCGGAGCACTCCGACCGCAAACAGCGCCAGCGAGACCAGCATGGCGGGAGAGTGTGGGAATCGAACCCACCCGACCCTACGAAGTAGGGTCACAGTGATTTTGAAGATCACGGAAGCCACCAGGCCCCATCCACCCCCAAGCTTCTCATTGAACTTCGATCGCAACTTCTCCCCGGTCGATGACCTCGCCCACGACTACCGATCCCGCAACGCGTGAAAGATAGTCAGCCGTTCGGGACCGACCGATGCAAACAAGAAGCCCGCCAGAGGTCTGCGGATCGTGAAGAATTGCCCGATCCTCATCGCTTCCCTTCGTCCATCGCACCAGATCGCGAAGATACTCCGCGTTTCTTTTTGCGCCGTCCGTCGTAAAGCCCGACGCGACTGCTTCGCGAACGCCGGGAAGGATCGGAACAGAGTCGAGGTCGACGCGAAGTGTAACGTTGCTCGCGCGCGCAATGTGTGACATGTGACCGAGAAGGCCGAACCCGGTGATGTCAGTGGCGCAGCGCGATCCTACTGCAAGCGCGGCCCTGCTAGCGACTCCATTCAGCCGCTTCATCCCTTCGAGCATTGGTTTCTCGGATTCGGGTGCGAGCTTTCCGCGCTTTCCGGCGGTCGCGAGAATCCCGTTTCCGATCGGCTTCGTCAGGACCATCTGATCGCCGGGCTTGGCGCCCGCGTTGGTGAGAAGGAAATCCGGATGCGCACGTCCTGTCACGGCCAGGCCGTACTTGAGCTCCGGGTCGACGATGGTATGCCCACCCACAATGACCGCACCGGCTTCGTGCACTTTCTCCTGCCCGCCAGCAAGAATCCCAGTCAGTACCTCCAGCGGCAGCTCGCTCATTGGGAACGCAACGATGTTCAGAGCGGTGAGCGGCTGGCCGCCCATCGCATACACGTCCGACAAAGCATTCGCGGCGGCGATCTGTCCGAAGTCGAACGGATCGTCGACGATGGGCGCGAAGAAATCCACCGTCTGCACGAGAGCGAGATCGTCGGACACCCGAAACACACCCGCGTCATCGAACGTCTCTCGGCCGACGAGCAGTCGCGGATCTGTCTTATGTGGAAGCGCGGCCAGCGCGCGGGATAGGTCGCCCGGACCCATTTTTGACGCTCAACCGGCGCAACGCGCGAACGCAGTGAGCCGGAAAAGCTCTTCGCGCGTTTTGGACGTGCTCACTTGCCCCGCCGCTCCAGCTACTTCGAACCGACGACGGCTACGACGTCGATCTCGACGAGCGCGCCGCGAGGAAGAGCCGACACCTGCACTGTCGAGCGAGCCGGACGCGCATCGCCCAGCCATTTGCCGTACACCTCGTTCACCGTCGGAAAGTGCGCGAGATCCTGAAGAAACACAGTCGTCTTGACGACGTCAGCCCACGTCACACCGGCGGCGCGCAGCACTTCCTGCAGATTCTGCATCACCTGGTTGGTCTGCTCGACGATTCCGCCTTCGACAATTTTGCCGGCGACGGGATCGAGCGGAATCTGGCCGGCCGTAAAGAGAAACCCGTTGGCGATTATTCCCTGCGAGTAGGGTCCGATCGCGCCCGGCGCATGCTCGGTGGTGACCTTCTTCAGTGGCATTCAAAATCTCCGGTCGGTATGCAGCAAAACAATCAGCGTCAGAGTGACGCGCGAATGTTACACACTAGGCCGCATTCAAGGCCAGACCAAAAAGGCGTTCGGTGTTTGCCGCTGTCGCACGCCCAAGCTCGAGGGGATCCTCCGCGCGGGCGACCGCCACCCTGGCAAGCGTGTGCACCACCCACGCCGGCTCGTTGCGTTTTCCCCTGAACGGCAGCGGCGCGAGGTACGGAGAATCGGATTCCACGAGCAGACGGTCTCGTGGAACCAGCCGCACCAGATCGTCGTCAGCCCATTTGTTGAAAGTGACAATGCCGCTGAAGGAGACGTACCATCCCGCGTCGAGGGCGAACTCGGCGAGGGAATGCGAGCCTGTGTAACAGTGAAGAACTCCGAGAACGCCAGCCGCGCGCGCATCGCGGATCATCGAGCGGGTATCGTCTTCCGCGTCCCTGGTATGGACGACGACCGGCTTGTTCAACTCACCAGCGAGGGCGATTTGAGCCGAGAAAGTCGCGCGTTGGGCCTCGCGGGGAGCATTATCGTAGTGATAGTCCAGACCGCACTCTCCGATCGCCACCGCAGCCGTGTCTCTGACCAGGGTGCGGAGCTTCGGAATGTCGCGCGCGGCATCGAACTCGGCCGCGTCGTGCGGGTGGATGCCCGCCGTCGCAAAAACGAACCCTCGATTTGCCGCGGCATAATCCGCCGCGAGCGCTGCCGTCGCGAGCGATTCACCAATGCAGACGATCGCCGCCGCGCCCGCATCGCGGGCGCGGGATACTACCGCGTCGCGGTCGCCGCCGAAGGCCGGGTCCGCGAGGTGGGCGTGGCTGTCGATGAAGACTGGCGTGCGGTCGTTTTGCGGGGCCATTTGCGTTCGATCCAGAGGAGCACCGGGGCTGCTACGTAAATCGAGCTGAAGGTTCCAGTGACGACACCGAACGCCATCACCCAGGCGAACGGACGAATGACCTCCCCCGCAAAAAAGAGCAAAGACAGTGTGGCGGCAAGAACAGTGGCGTGGGTCAACACTGATCGCGGCAGCGTTTCGTTGATGGAGCGGTTGAGAGTCTCGTACAGAGTCTCTTTTCTTCCCTTCCGCAGATTCTCGCGAACGCGATCGAAGATGATGATCGTATCGTTCAGAGAATACCCGAGAACCGTTAGAAGTCCCGCGACGACCGTGAGGGAGATCTCGAGGTGCATCAGCTTAAGGAAAGCGATGGTCGTGAACACGTCATGGCTGGTCGCGATCACCGCTGCCGCCGCAAAGCGCCACTCGAAGCGGATCGAGAGGTAGATAAGGGTGATCAGGAACGATATGAGGATGGCGGTGATCGCACCGCTCTTGAGCTCGCTTCCCACTCGCGGTCCCACAGCCTCGGTGCGAACCACTCTCACATTGTTCTCGCCGAATTTGCTCTTCAGAACTTGTTCGATGGTAACGGCGACGTTTTCCGCGCCTTTGGCCTGAGCCGCGACCGCACTGGCGTTCTGGGCACGAACGGTGAACTCACGGTTGGTGCCAAACTGCTGGATCTCGGCGCCGTGAATTCCAGCCTGATCGAGCGTCGCGCGGATTTCCCCTACGTCCGGCGGTTGTGTGAACTCGAGCTGCATCAGTGTGCCACCCGTGAACTCGATGCTGAGATTCAGCGGCTTGATGGCGAGGGAGCCCAGGCCGAGAACGAGGAAAGCAGCGGTGATTGCCGCCATCACTTTCCACCAGCGGATGAAGTCGTAGTTGGTGTCGTGAAGAATTCGAAGCATTAGATGCTCAGTGTTGTCTGGGAGTCGCGCGAGCGATCCAGCCAGATCATGTAGAACGTGCGGACCACGAAGATCGACGTGATCATCGACGCCGCGATACCCGCGAGGAGCGTGACCGCAAAGCCGCGGACGGGCCCGGTGCCGTACTGATAGAGAACGGCCGCGGTGAGCGCCGTGGAAACGTTCGAGTCTACGATCGCGCTCATCGCGTGGCGGAAGCCTTCATCGATAGCGGTTCGAACCGTCTTGCCGTGCACAAGCTCTTCTCGTATTCGCTCGAATATCAGAACGTTGGCATCGACGGCTATTCCCACGGAGAGCACGAAGCCCGCGAGCCCCGGCAACGTGAGCACGGCGTTGAAGCCGGCGAGCGCGGCCAGGGTGTAAAGGATGTAGAGAACGAGCGCCGCAACCGCGAGCGCGCCCGAGAACCGGTAGTAGCCGAGCATGATGAAGACGACGAGGGCAACTGCGATCACGCCTGCGGTGATGCCCTTGTGAATGGAGTCCTTGCCCAGGCTGGCGCCGATCTGCCGCACTTCGACGACCTTGAGGGGAACCGGAAGCGAACCCGCTCTCAGCACCAGTGCGAGATCCTGCGCGGCCTGAAGATCCTTCCCGCCCATGGTGATCTGTCCGTTCGCGCCGATGGCACTCTGAATCACCGGAGGACGGCCCATCACACGCTGATCGAGCACGATCGCCATGTAATCCTTGATGTGCCGCGACGTCTCAGTACGGAAACGGCGCGCACCCTCGTTGTTCATCGTGAACTGCACGAGGTTCCCCTCAGTCGGCGAGGTGTTCGGCTTGGCGTCGGTGAGAAACTCGCCGGTGATGATCGGCTTCGCATCGAGCACGTACAGCGGTCTGAATACCCGATTGCCGAGCGACACCGTGTCGCTGCTCCAGCGAATCACTTTCGCCGGCGGAAGCGCGGCGCCGACCTGAGGCATTGCGAGATACTGGGTCACGAGGCCGACATCGCTCTGGGCGACGTAGTACTCACCGGGCATCCCGCCCTGCTGAACCAGCTTCGAGAAAGCACCGGGGCCACCAACAGTACCCGCCGCCGCACTCGCGCTGTCGGTCTTGGTGGAATCGGATTTCTTGGTGGTGTCAGCCGTGAACAGCGATTGCAGGCCGTTGGCCGTATCCTTTTTCTCGGGAGTCGCGGCCGTAACGACGGATACTTTTGCAGCCTTCAGCAGCGCGTCGAGTCTCGGAAGCGCCTTTTCGAGGGCCTGAGTTTCGTCGGTGATCTGGAACTCGAGGAAGGCCGACTTCTGCACGACGTCCTGCGCGCGGCGCGGGTCGTCGATACCCGGTAGCTCGACAATGATTCGATCATCGCCCGCTTTCTGCACGACCGGCTCGGAGACGCCGAACTCGTCGATTCGGTTGCGAACCACTTTGAGAGCGTTGTCTATCGCCTTGCTCTTGTCGGGAACCGGTCCCTTGGACTCGTCGACTTCAAGCGCGAGGTGCATTCCGCCCTGGAGATCGAGCCCGCGCTTCAAAGGCACGCGCCGGACTGTGTCGTAGACGAACTCTCCGTTGCGCTTGACGCGCTCGACCACAGTACGGGGAAACAGCGTCCAGAGCGACGCCGCGATGAGGGCCAGTATGACGGCTATTCGGTACTTCAGACTCATGCTGCAGTAGGGGGAAAAAGGTGCACTTCTGGACTAGCCTTTAAGGTTACGGGGAGCGTCGAGGAGAGTCAACGCATTTCGAGCATCGGGTAGTGGTACAGTTGTACCACTACCCGAGGACTGGTACCTGACAAGTACCAGTGCCGGACAGGCCAAAGTCTGATAGCGTGTCCGTCGCAAACGGAAGCACCGCGCCCGCGCTGAAGTAGTCGGGGATTGCACCGTGATCACCGGGATCCTCGATCGTTCTCTGCTCGAAATTCCCTTCAGAGTTGAATCAGAGTTGTTTTTCTTGATGCGGCGACAGGAAAAGCCCACGTCGGCCTCGCTGATTGCACGTCCGGCACGGACCGGGTGGGCGTGCGGTAACCGTGGGTCATGTCAATGGGCACACCCTGGCAGCGTCATACACCACGCGTGACCCGTTCGCGATCGTCTGTCCGTCGACCGTGAGCGTATTGCCCGCCCCCGCGGGATGTGAGTACCAGACATCCTGCCACGCGATGTCGCCGCCAAGAGCGACGAGATAACTGGAAGTTTTTAGCAGGGGCCCCGGCTGCAAGCCGAGCGCGGTGGTGTGCCTGCTCAGAGAGACCAGCATACTGTTCTGGCAGCTGCCTGTCATTGTGTTTCCCTTGAGCGAGATATCGATGTCGCCGCGAAGCATCGTATTAACCACGGGAAACCCGGCCTCAACGATCAGGCCGAACCGATTGTTCACCAGATCGTTGTCCTGAGCCACGACGCGTACCGATCCGATGACGTCGGGTGCCCCCAAACCGATTGCCGCAATGCGGAGTCCCACTCCCACCGGCGTCGCCTGATGATTGCGGATCTCGTTGTTCTTTACCGTCGCTGTCACCAGAGCAGAAGTGGGCAGCACGTACTGCTCTACCATCGGCGGCACTGCGAGCAAAATCGCCGGCCAGATGAGAATTCCCGGAATGCCGCCCGGCCCGACATCGCGATTGTTGATGACCTGATAGTCGCCGGGGCCGAACAGGCAGAACCCGCAACTGCCACCCAGTCCCTTCACATAGTTCCTGTCGAGGGTTGCGGTCATGGCTCGCAATTCGAGCGATTCGGTGAAGTTGCTCTCGAACTGATTGCCGCGAATGACTAGACGCTGGGCTCGCATTCCGAAGACCGCCTGTCCTCCGAGCAGGGCACTCGCGCCAGCATTGCCCGACTGAAAGACGAATCCTTCAATGACGACGCCATCGCCCCGCGGTCCATTGGGGTGGGCATTGACCACGACCAGGGCTTCCGCCTGTTTGAGCAGTACGTTGCCCATGCCCAGAATACTGATCAGACCGGGACTCGCCACGAGTGTCGTGGTCGGAATGGTGGAGCTTCCCGTGCCCATCGCGCGGCCTTTCTGGTCGACCGGCATCACGAAGGAACCGAGCAGCGTCAGATCAGGTACGTCGAGTACCAGCGGAAGGCGCTCGAATGCAGGGTCCGACGACTCCTTGATGCTTCCCTGGAAGACCCCAGGAGCAACGGCGATGGTGATGCGGCACGATGCAGTCGTGGTTTCATTGCGTGCGATCCTGATCGCGCGGGCCGAGGCAATCGCATCGCCAATGCGAGAGAAGTGAACGGAGTCGCCAATCGCCGAGCTCTGCTTGTCGACGACGAGACGGGCGACGTAATCGCCATGGCTGCGGTGCTCCGGAAGCGCTGATGCGCGAATCTCGGCGAGGCTGCCGGTTGTTCCTGAAATGTGGCATATGGAAAGCTTCTCTCCCGTTGGAGCTGTCGCATCACTGCACGAGATCAGCAGAGCGGCGGTGGCAACTACGCCCAGGAATGCAGCGACGTTTTGTCTTATGCCGCCGACGGGAACAACGTGCCGATCGAAGGATGGCGCGGAAGCAATGTTCATGGGACGCTCGTTGAAGTGGTGGTTGTCGAAACTCAGCCTCCGCTAGCGTCGGCTCAGGTCAGCGGCAGAGCGAAGAAATGCGGCAGGGTAGGTCGCTCCCCCTGCCACACTCCTCCGGATGATCAGTTCGTTCCGGCGCGGAGGCTTTGCCGCGTGGTCTTGTAGATGTCTGTCGAGCCTTCGCCTCCGGGGCGCGTGGATCCGAAGTGCAGCGTCGTACCGTCCCAGGAGAGCGACGGCCTCGTTTCGGCGGCAGCGGTGTTGACATTCCCACCGAGATTGACCGGAGCGGACCATGGATCCGACGTTCGCTCGCGTGTTGCGGCGTAGATGTCGGCCATGCCCAGAGTGCCAGGACGGGTACTGAAGAAAAAGATCTCAAGCCCGTCGCGCCTGACATTCGGCTGGCCGTCATTGGATGCGCTGTTGACGCCCGGCACAAGTTCGGCCGGCCCGTAGGCCCCCCCAACCGATCTGCTCATGTAGATGTCCTGATCCCCGATGATGACTCCGGCTGCTTCCGCGGAGAAACCACCGGCTCGCGCGCTCGAGAAGTAGAGCACCGGACCACTCCCGCTTTGCGGCAGCGGAAAAGGACTGGCCTCGTCTGCCGCGCTGTTCGGATTGCCCGGTGCGCACCCGAGGTTCTCCGGCTCGTCAAACGCGGGGTCGTTCGGATCGCCGAAGCCGCCGCTGTTTCGGAGCCGGGTGACGTACATGTCGCTCCCTCCGCAGGCGGGGATCGGCGCCGACAGTGGACCCCACGTGGGCCGGTTGCTCACGAAGAAGAACCGGTGCCCGTCTCTATCTATTGTCGGGCAGAAGTCGTTGAACTGCGAATTGACCGGCTCACCGACGTTGACCGGCTCGCCCCAAGGCTCGGACTCATTCGCGCGGGTAGAGACCCAGATGTCGGTGCCGCCCTTCCCGCCCGGCCGGTCGGAGGCAATGAAGAACGTCTTGCCGTCGCGAGAGACGAACGGGCAGCCGTCCAGCGACGCCGTGTTAAAAGCCGGGTCAGCGGGCGCATCCGCGCTCTCGAGCCGCACCGCCGGGGACCAAGCCGAATACTGTGCAGTTAGGGCGAGCGCCGGTCCCTGGCCAGCAACTGGGCCAACAAGCTCGTGCTCGACACCCGTCGTGTCGCATGCCAGAGCCGTCGCTGCCATTGCGATGATCAGCCCCGGCATCCTCGATCGTGCTCTGCTCGAAATTCGCTTCGTTCCTGAGCGCATTATCCCTCCAGGGATAGTATTGAGCCCGGAATCTGACGAGCGGCGCTCATGCCACATTCAGAGTTAGATCACAGTTCAATCAGACTTCGATCAGAGTTGCGCGTTCTTGATGCCGCCCGGTTGGCGCTCTAGGTTGAATCCGTGACTACCACGTCAGGAGAGACTCTCGCGGCGCCACGATTCCGTCTTCAGACGCTCGGAACGCTCCGGCTCGTCGGATCGGCTGACGACACGGTTCTCGGCGATCATGGACACCAGCGCCGCAGGCTGGCGCTCCTCGCCGTGCTCGCGGCATCCGGAGAACGGGGTCGCAGCCGCGATCAGCTGCTGGGCCTTTTCTGGCCGGATGTCTCGCAGCCGCGCGCGCGCCATTCGCTCGAGCAACTGCTGTACGCGATTCGGACGTCGCTGGATGGAAGCGTTTTCACGGGTGTGAATCCGCTCCGCCTGAACGCCGCATTCATCAGCAGCGACATCGGTGATTTTGCGGATGCACTCGCGCGCGGAGAGCTCGAAGCCGCGGTCGAGCTGTATCGCGGTCCGTTCCTCGAAGGATTCTATCTCAGCGACGAGCCGGAATTCGAGCAGTGGATGGACGTCGAGCGCGGGGGCATCGAACGCAGCTACACGGAGGCGCTGGAACGGCTCGCGAAGAGCGCAGAAGATGCAAAAGACTCCGCAGCGGCCGCGCGGTGGCTACAGAAGCTGATTGACACGGATCCAATCAGCAGCAAGCATGCGATCGATTTGATTCGCGCGCTGATGAACGCTGGAGATCACGCGGCGGCGCTGAGATACGCGGAGCGTTACGAGGCGATCGTGGCGCAGGAGCTCGGAATGAGCGTCGGCCCTGCGGTGGCTGGGCTGGTAGCTGAAGTCCGCGCGCGAGCGAAAACGGAGTCGGTGGTCGTTCGTGGCGCGGCGCCGCCCCCGAAGCCACGGCGAGCAAGTGGCTCGACCATGCCGGCCACACCAGAGCATGATCCCCTCGAGCCGGGCGATGCGGCTGGAGCGGCGGCTGGAGCGGCGGCTGAAGCTCCCGTGTCCGGAGAGGCGACAGCAGCGGCACCGCCGGCGCCGGAAAACGGCAGCGCGTCGGAATCTCCCGCGCACCCCATTGCCAAGCCGCTCGCGCAACGAGGCGAACCGCTCATGCCCCGGCTCGGCGCGCGACGACGCAGGGCTTCACTCTACGGCATTGCTGCGCTCGCGCTGGCGGCGCTGGTTGTTGCTGCATGGTGGCTACAACCACGCGCCGCCGACGGTCCCGCACCACCCGCGATGGCCGATGCCTCCATTGCTGTGCTCCCCCTCGTCAACCTCAGCGGCGATTCTCGCGACGTAGCGCTGGTTGACGGCCTTAGTGAGGAGCTGATCGGCGTACTTGCGAAGATCGATCGTCTGCGTGTCGTGGCTCGTACGTCAGCCTTCGTTTTCAAGAACAGCGCCATGGATGTGCGCCAGATCGCGGACAGTCTGCGCGTCTCCAACATTCTTGAGGGCGGCGTGCAGAGAGTTGGCCAGCGAATTCGCGTTCAGGTGCGGCTCGTCGATGCGCTCGACGGTTCCACCCGGTGGTCGGAAAAGTACGATCGCTCGCTGAAGGACATCTTCCTGGTTCAGAGCGAGATTGCGGGTGCAGTAGCCCGCGAGCTGGACCTTCGGCTTGGTGGACGCACCGTCGATGCCCTTCGGCGGGCGCCGACGCAGAACATTGCCGCGTATGAGCTCTATCTCCGCGGCAACGACCCTGTCCTTCTGCGAAGCGATAGCACTGCCCTTTTGGGTGTGGAGTATTTCAGGCAGGCCATCGCGCTGGATTCGACGTACGCGGCCGCTTACGCCGGCCTGGCGCGCATGTATCTCAGGCTCCGTCAAAGCGGGAGCGCGGGTTCAGCTCGCGAGCTCCACGCGCTCGCAAAGGAAGCGGCGCTGAAAGCTGTGGCTCTGGATGACTCGCTGGCCGAAGCGCACGCCACAGTCGGCGCAATGCTTATGGTGGGGTATGATCTCACAGCGGCCGAGAAGGAATTGAAGCTCGCTGTCGCCATCGATCCAAGCCGTTCTCGTACGCGCGAATGGCTGGCCATGCTTTACATCTGGACGCAGCGACCAGCCGATGCGCTGGCCGAGGCGAATCGCGCAGTGGAAAACGATCCGCTCTCGCCCAGCGCGCACGCTGAAGTGGCGCGGGCGCTGTGTGCGAATCGCCAGTATTCTGACGGACTCGCGCGGCTGAAGCGGGTTGAAGCGGTTCAGCCGCCCCTGATACGCGCTTCGTTGTACGCGGGCCTGTGCCACGGGATGAAGCAAGACTGGCCGGAAGCCGTCGCAGCGTTGCGTCAGAGCGGGGGACGGCAGAACCGCGGGTTTCTGGGGCATGCGCTTGCGCGTGCAGGCCAACGGCAGCAGGCTCTGTCCATCCTCGCAAACCTCACGAATCAATGGGAGCGCACGAAGCGCGGCGCGTTCGAGGTTGCGATCGTACACGCCGGATTGGGCAACCGTGCTCAAGCGTTCGAGTGGCTCAACCGATCCATTGACGACTTCTCGCTTTCGCCCCCAATAATGCTGCCGCTGTTCGACGAGCTGCACGCAGATCCCCGTTTCGAGCGCTTCCGCAGACGGCTCGGGCTCTAGAATCTGTAACGCAGCGCGAGCTGTAGCTGGAACGCCGACTCGGCCGGCAGCGTCGTCCAGAGTGGGGCCGTCGCATCGAAGCGAAAAATCGAATGCGACGGCTGGCCTGGTTCCGCGGTCTGGCCGACGTGCTCGAGAAGCGCAGGTGCAGCTTCACGTCGCAGGCCCCACCTGCTGCTCAGCAGATTCAGTACGTTGAATACTTCGAGCTGGATTTCCAGCGTGTGCCTCCCAACCGGGATCGACTGCCTGACTGACGCGATGGTCGTGTTGGACCACGGCTCGCGGCAGCTATTTCGCTCCAGGATCCGCCCACGTTGGCGTCTGAGGCAGGAGGTCCGCTCGATGAACGCTTCGAATGCGGTTTGCTGGAACGAAACGGGGTTGTCGCTCGCGTCGAACCTGATCTCGCTCGCATCGAACGCGCTACGCGGAACATATATGGGATCGTTCGTGTTCGTGCCGTCGGCATTGAGATCGCCGCGTCTCAGAGTACCCGATGCGATGTAAGTGAACGGTCTGCCAGACTCGCCCACGTAATAAAACGATAGCTCGGTCCTCCAACGCGCCCGGGGCACCGCGTACGTCCCCGCCAGCACCACACGGTGAGGTATGTCGTTCGACGAGATCCCGGGCGTGAAGTCGTCATGTCGCCCCGACAGCGCCCGAGCACTCGCCCAGGCGACAATCCCGCGGGTGTTCACACGCAGGGGCGTCTGTGCGTCGCGCACTTGCGAGTACGTATACGAGGCCGCGCCAGTCGTATGATCCGCGAGCTCCTTCTCCAGTCGTGTCGCGACCTGGTACGAGCGGTTGCGCGACGTGTTCCTCAGATCGATTACCTCGGAGAAACCGGACCGAAGACCAGGTGACGCAATACCGGAAGGGCCAATCGAGCCGTACATCACCCGGCCGTTCCGGTCGGTCGTCTGGGGATCCCGCAGGTTGAGGTTCACGAACACGAAATCCGAAAGCCCGCGCGTGACAAGCGCCTCACCTGTAAAGCGGAGGCCACCCGGCAGGCTGCCATCATATGCAAGCGAACCGCGTGCGGTCCGCATCATCCGCAGATCGCCGTCGAGCAGGTCCACGTCACCGCGTTGACTGCGCGTGACCGTGGAGTCATTGGCGCACGCCGTGGGTGGTGCAAGATGATCAGGGCTGAAACGCGGCGGCAGCCCGACATCCCCCGGCGAGCGACCGCAGCGCAGCAGGCCGCCGCCAGCGCCGTGGCTCGAGAACGCGGTGTGTGCCCAGGCGAGCGGGTATCGCCCGGTGAAGATGCCTGCGCCTCCGCGGATGTGATGCCGCTGAGTGCCGGCGATGTCCCAAGTGAATCCAATGCGTGGGGCGAGCTCGATCCGGCGTCGCGGCACCTGGTCTGTGCGCCGGCCGAATATTGAGTCGACACCAGCCTGATATGGCGCGTGACCGTCAAGCGCGAGCATGTCCCCTCTGAGCCCTGCCGTAATGGAAAGACGGCGGTGCGGCGTCCATTGGTCGCTCACATACGCGGCGTACTGCACGCCGCTGAGGGGCGCGCTGGCGCTTCCGAAGTCCAAGCCTACCTCGTAGCGATCTGCGACACCGCGTTCGAGGTCATCCAGACTGGCGAACGTCCAGGTACCATACGACCCGGACACCCCTCCCCTCCGGATACTGAAGTGCTCGGCTTCTGCGCCCACGGTGAGGACGTGTGAAGTCCCTGCTGGCAGCGTGAGATTGTCCTTGACACCGATCGCTGAAGATCGGACCCATGTCTCTTGCGCCGTCTCCTGCGTTCCGGTATTGACCGTTATTCGACCACTCGACGCGGTCGGAACCAAAACCCTCACGATCGGCTGGTGAAAATCGGCGACGGGATCAAGGCTCTGCGAGCGATGGGATAGGAGCAACTCGTTGTGGCCACCCCCTGCGCGCGGAAGAGCTGTGTGCACCTGGATAGCACTCAACCGCGACGCTGAGACACGCGTAACCTGGGTTGTCGACAGGGGAAATGTGTCACGCGAGGCGCGTGAAAACACGATATCATCGCTGCCACTGTAGTTGTTCCACACGACCGCTCGACTGTTCCACGCGGGGAGCGCCAGATCGACACGCGAGAAAACGTTCCGCAGCGGATTGCCGTTCTCGACCGGCCCAGCGGAGCCTGCGGTAAGACCGTAATTCCGCATGATCTCATTCAGTCGCGCGAGATCCGTCTCGCTCACCGGAACCGCGCGCTCGGCATCCTGCGGTTGTCCCACATACGGCCCCGCCGCTGGAAAGGTGAAATGCTGCAATTCGGGCGCGATGAAAAAATGCAATCGATCCCGCACCACCGGACCACCCAGTGCGAAACCGTACTGGACCCGGTCGTAGGCGGTCCCGGCTGCCGACGCTGAGCGCCGGGCCAGGCGATCGTTTCTGCCATAGGCGAACACCGACCCGCGCAGGGAGTTCGTGCCGGACTTCGTGACAGTATTGACCAGAGCGCCGGCGAAGTCGCCGTACCGGACGTCGTACGGCGCCAGCAGCACCTGGTATTCCCGCACCGCATCGAGCGGGACCGATTTCGCGCCGGCGAAAGCGTTGGAGACATTGCCGCTGATCGTCCGCTCCGATACGCCGTTGATCAGGAAGTTGTTGAAGCGAAATCCGACGCCACCAGCGGAGAACCCCGAGTTTGGAAGGCCGATCCTGGTCGATATCTGCGGCACCAGGCGAACGAAGTCGTAGAGATCGCGATTGAGCGTGGGCAGGCGGTGCAGCAGCGACTCGCCGATCGTGGTGGCTGTTCCGCCATGAGCATGCGCCGGGCTATACGTCAATTTACCGCTCACGCCAACGCTCACTGATTCCAGCTGGACGACCACCGGCTCGAACACGAAATCCAACTCGAGCAGTTCTCCGAGCCTTAGCAGGACGTGCTCGCGCTGTTGCGCAACAAACCCGAGTCGCCGAACAGTGACGGTATATGGGCCGCCTGGCTCCAGTCCCTGGATAAAGAACCGACCGTGCAGCGCCTCGACTTCGGCAGCAAAGCCCGTAGCAGTGTGAGTGACGCGAACGCGCGCACCGTCAACGCTCGCAGCATTCTCTGCGCGGATGCTGCCGCGGATACCGGATGTGGCGACGCCCTGCGCAAACGCAAC
>JBBQAV010000039.1:0-22370 GCA_038316775.1 Gemmatimonadales bacterium
TTCTCGCCAGGGTGCGAAGGGGATCATCCTGGATCTCCGCGGCAATCCGGGCGGAATCCTCGATCAGTCGCTGAGCGTCAGCAATCTCTTCCTCAAGAAGGGACTGCAGATCTCGAGCATCCGCGCCCGCAATGGCGAGAATCAGGTTTTCGTAGCGCAGGATGACCCGATCGCGCCCTCGATACCGCTCGTCCTGTTGACGGACGGACGGAGTGCCTCGGCATCGGAGATCGTGGCAGGAGCGCTGCAGGACCACGACCGCGCTCTCATCGTCGGCACGACTTCATTCGGAAAAGGCCTGGTGCAGTCCGTGTTTCCTCTGGACGGTGGCTATGCTCTCAAGATGACCACTGCCAAGTGGTATACGCCAAGCGGCCGGTCGATTCAGAAGGAGCGTAAGCTGCTTCCGAGCGGCGAATTCGTTGAAGTGATGCCCGATTCCCTCGAGACTGATTCGGCGCGCAGATCACGCCCGGCGTTCAAGTCGGATGCGGGAAGAATCGTCTACGGCGGTGGAGCGGTCACTCCCGATATCATCGTCCGTCCCGACACACTGTCGACGGCAGAACAGAAGGTCTTCAACGCGTTCGCTCCCAAGACGGCCGATGTAAGAGCGACTCTCATGGACTATGCGCTCGAGCTCAAGAAGACGGTGCACCCCGACTTTACCGTTCCGCCAAACTGGCACGAGGAGTTCTATCGCCGGCTGCAGACTAAGGGCGTGACCATCGATCGCGCGCATTATGAGTTGGCCGGATCGGAAATTGATCGTCTCCTCGGCAACACTGTTGCCCGGCTGGCGTTTGGCGATTCCACGGCGAAGCGGCGCAGCGTTCCTGACGACAGTCAGTTGGTGCACGCGCTGCAGGTTCTCAAGCAGAGCGCCTCGCAGAAGGACCTCTTCACGATCGCCCAGCGCGAACAGTTGGCCGCCGCGACTTCGGCTCGCCACTAGAGAGAACAACTCGAGAAAAAAGCTCCGGCAGAGAAAACCTGCTGGAGTTTTTTTCATTTAGGGCCAAGGGTGCTTGTTCGAGTACTTTCTGCCGAAGACTTCCAACAGGACAGACCGCGGATCTTCCGTTCTGACTATGGCATCAAGCCGATCCCCGAGGGGCAGCGGACGAGTGAATTGGCGGTAGCGTCTATACCCGCGACAAAAGCATAACGGGCCTTTTCGGGTGAGGTCCCCGAGTAGAATGTCCGGCTCACCGAAGATCGTCATCGCGTAGAAGAAATTCAGGCTTCGGAGCCGGGGCAGGTCGCTCTGCCGCACGTTCCTGGGCATACTGCCGTGCTTCCCCCACTGGACATCGATGGAAACCTGGGACTTGGGCCAGGTGGTGTGGAGGATCTGCCCGTGCCAGTAGGTCCAGACGTCGGTGGGGACGTAAGTCGAGTCGTAGCCTACCCATAGCACCTCTTCATCCGTCGGGACCGTGAAGGGAATCCACGACCCGTGGACGTCATCGCGCCAGAGTAAATGGTAGGCAATGACCGGCCTGGTGGGATGAAGAACCGCGACCACCCGCTCGAGCGGGAACGATTCATCCCGTTGGAGGTATAAGACCGGTGCCAGGCGCCGTGCCAGGAGGGCTCCACTTTCCGTAGAGCCAAGGGCGCCGGGCAGATTGGCCGGTCGGAGCGGAATGTGCGCATGCGGGCCGCAGGCTGTGAGCAACGCCAGCCCGATGCACATCCGCTTACGAATCTGGATGGCTTTTCTCATCAGTGATTAGCCGCCAAAGTCACCGTACGCGACGTCCCGCCGGGCAGCGTCGTGTGGTTGCCACTGGAGAGCTCATGCGCAAGCCACGTCCGAATGCATACAATCCTGCTCAGGCCCTTTTCCTCATCAGCAACGACCGTCACGGGTCTCCGCTGAGTTGTCCCTCATGCTCCGGATCGATCGAGCGTGATCCCCACCAGATTCCGCCGCCGCTCTACACGCACGTGACCCTCCGCTGCAAGAGCTGCGGACGATCGGCGCATTACGTTGCCGGAGCAGCATAGAACACAGCCTGTTGCACAAAACTTGCCCACCTCAGAAAAAGCCGGATGGATGTGCGTCACGCGGACGAATATCCGGCGAGCGACCAGTGTTGCACCGTCGCTAGCCTATGGTAGATGCTTTACAGATTGCCCTGCGGGGGAGAGGAAAAGTTAAATGGCACGTATCACTGGAACGGTCAAATGGTTCAACGACGCCAAGGGATTTGGGTTCATTTCGCGCGAAGGAGGTCCGGATGTATTCGTCCATTTCAGTGCAATCGGTGGATCCGGGTTCAAATCTCTCGCCGAGGGCGATAAGGTCGAGTTCGAGGTCGTGCAAGGCCAGAAAGGGCCTCAGGCCGCAGACGTCACCAAAGTAAGCTGAGCCGAATCCGTTTGTGAAAAGCCCCGCCTCGCGGGGCTTTTTTGCATCTACTCCTCACAAGGCTGGCTTCCATGCGTGGGGCATTTGATTTGCTTTTGGATTCGCGCACTTTGAATGCTCACTGAATCTCGAGGTGCACGAATGGCCACAATCTGGAAAAGGCCGGCGAGAAGAAGGGCGCAGTTGGCGCGAAAGGGAAATCCGTACCCGCCGGCCGCAAATCCGGAAAAGCGAAAAGGACGAAAACTGCCCAAGACTGCGTTATGGCCGTAACAACAACGGGCGGCCGGAAGCGAAGCGCTTCCACCCAGCTTACGGAGTATCGCCGGAAGCGCGATTTCAGCCGCACCCATGAGCCGTCCGGCGCAACGGCTGCCGCTCCGACGCGAACGGGCCGGCTGGGCTTCGTCATCCAGAAACACGCCGCGAGCCACCTGCACTTCGACCTTCGACTCGAGCTCGACGGCGTCATGAAGAGCTGGGCTGTACCCAAGGGTCCGAGCCTGGATCCCTTAATGAAACGACTCGCGATGCAGGTCGAAGATCATCCGATCGACTACAACACCTTCGAAGGCACGATACCAAAGGGAGAGTACGGCGGCGGCACCGTCATCATCTGGGATCGGGGGACGTATTCTTCGGACACCGCCGCCTCGCCGGCAGAACAGGAAGTCGCAATACGCGAAGGGTTGAAGCGAGGCGATCTCAAGATCACTTTCCACGGCGAGCGCCTGCATGGTTCGTTCGCGCTCATTCGCATGAAATTCGCTCGCGACAAGTCGTCGTCGTCGTCCAAGCCGCAGTGGCTCCTCATCAAGCACCGCGATGAGTTTGCGACCGACGCGGACGTCGTCGCGGAAAACATGACATCGGTCGAATCCGGCCGTACGATGGAAGAGATCGCGTCCGGCAAGAGCCGCGTCTGGAGAAGCAATCGTGAGCCGAAGGGAAGAAAGGCAGTGAAGCCGGCCACAGCCACGCGCAATCCACCGGCCGACAACGCCAAAAGGGTTTCTTCAGCGTTGCTCGAGCCGATGTACGCCAGCGTCGGGAGCGAGGTACCGGGAAAGGGTTGGACTTTCGAGCCCAAGTATGACGGAATCCGCGTCCTGGCTTACGTGACCTCCACGGACGTCAAGCTCATGACGCGCAACGGGAAGGACAAGGCAAAGCAATTTCCGGAAGTCGTTTCGGCGCTGACGAAGCTGGCGGCTCAGTCCAAACGCTCATTTGTCCTCGACGGTGAGATTGTCGCACTGGATGACGGCGAGCCCGCGCGCTTCCAGGAGCTGCAAAGCCGCATGCATGTGCAGGAGTCGCACATGATCGAGCGGCTCGCTGCTTCGACGCCATCCGCGCTCATTCTCTTCGACATGCTCATGGACGGCGACGAAATCCTGATGCGCGAGCCATGGACCGAACGCCGCGCACGACTCGTAAAGCGTATCGGGAAAAAGGTCTCGGTCCATATACGCCTCACCGAGTCGATTGAAGGCGATGGCAGGAAGATGCTGGAGAAAGCGCGACGACAGAGCTGGGAAGGCATCATCGCCAAGCGAATCGACGCGCCCTATGAGCCCGGGATCCGCTCCCGCAGCTGGCTCAAGCTGAAGATCGAATTCCGCGAGGAATTCGTTGTCGGCGGTTACACTGAGCCCCGCAACAGCCGCGAGCACATTGGCGCTCTCCTCCTCGGCTATTTCGACAAGGGCAGATTCATCTATGCCGGGCACACTGGCACGGGCTTCACCCGCCAGGGACTGGAGGAGATGCATCGACTCCTGAAGCCGCTTGAGAGAAAGACTTCGCCATTCGAGGAGACTCCGAAGACCAACGAGAAGGCCCATTGGGTCAAGCCCGAGGTAGTGGTCGAAGTCAAGTTCAGTCAATGGACAGCGGAACGCCGCCTGCGCCAGCCGGTTTATCTTGGGGTTCGGGACGACAAGAACGCGAAGGATGTCGAGATCGAGTCTCCAAGCGTTCAAAAGGAATCGGACGGTGGCAGTTTCTCGAAGCGAAAGGAGCGGTCGAGTATCGCCGCACGAGGGCGCACTCCGGCCAAGTCCCCCGCCGGGAGGCCTGCACGCCGTTCGGCTGCGAGCAAAAGCCTGAATAGCGTCGATACCGTATCTCTGCTTGAGCAGCTCTCGGCGATCGAGAAGCATGGAGCCGACGGAAAGCTGGACTTCGGTGGTGGAAAGACGCTCAGGGTTTCAAACCTGGACAAGGTCTTCTTCCCGAGGGAGAAGTACACCAAGGGCGATGTGATGCGCTATTACACCCGCATCGCGGACTTCATCCTGCCCACGATCCAGGACCGTCCGCTCGTTCTCAAGCGATTCCCCAACGGAATCGACGGTGAAAGCTTTTATCAGCAGAAGGCGCCGGATCCTCCACCTCCTGGCGTTCGGGTTGAGGTGATCAGGACGGAAGACGGTGAAGAGCAACGACGCCTCATCGGTGGCGACCTTCTTACTCTGCTCTACACGATCCAGCTGGGCGCAATCTCGGTGGATCCATGGCACTCACGAGTCCAGTCCCTGGAGTACGCCGACTACACGATCATCGATCTGGATCCGGGCCAGCGCGCGAACCTTGGCCGCGTCGTCCAGGTCGCCCGTTGGGCCAGGGAAGTCATCGATGGATTCGGACTCAACGCCGCGATCAAGACTTCTGGCGCGTCGGGGTTACACATATATCTACCACTCCCCCCGCACACTCCGAACGAGGCAGCAACACTCGTAGCGCAGGTGATCGCGACCAAAGTCGCTGCCGGCCATCCCAAGGAAGCCACTATCGAGCGCTCCGTAAAAGCGCGTGGCGCCGCAACGGTTTACGTCGATTACCTGCAGAATATTCAAGGTAAGACGGTGGCGGGCGCTTACTGCGTGCGCGCAAAACCGGGAGCTACGGTCTCGACCCCGCTAAAATGGACGGAGGTCAACGACGCACTCGACCCGCGAGATTTTCACGTGGGAAATGCCGCGGAGCGTTTCGAGAAAGTTGGAGACATCTGGAACGAAGCGATGGGGCAGAAAAATTCGCTTCGCGCGCTGGTCTAGCGGGAGCTAACGACCGCCGTTTCCTACTTTGCGGAGGGGGAGCTCGATCTGGCCGCCCTCGCCTTCTGTCTGTTTCGCGGAATCCCCGAAGATGGGATCGCTTGACTCATCGACCATGTGAGTGAGCTTGTAATAAAAGTGGAGCGAATGAATCGGCGCCATGAAGCTGCGGTTGCCGGCGCGAGATATCGCAACGGCTTCCTCACGCACTCGACGGGGTAGATCGCGCGCCGCGGGAAGTGCGAGAAGCCGCTGTATCTCGGTGCTGTCTCGTGCGAGCAGTGCCGCGCACAAACTATCAAGATAAGCCAGCATAACCACCGGGCCCCTTGTAAGGATGTTTAGCCTTAGGTACACATTGCAACTAATACACCGTTCACGCAAGAGGTTCCGAGGCTCCAGCCGGGGTCGATACCGGGCTGTTACGGACCTAGAGGGAGAGGAAATCAAACCTCAACCCACGGTGCGGCCTACGCCTTTTCTTCGGTAAATACCGGAAAAGTTGGGCAGGTCTGCCCCTGCCTTCGCTCCGCCATTCCTCTGTAGGTTCGACGAGCCAGGCGGCCTGAAGGGCACGCCGAAAACTCGCTTTGTGCAAGCGTTTATGTAACAGCAGCTCGTACATATGCTGTAGCTCGCTCAGAGTGAAAGTCGAGGGCAAAAGCCTGAAGGCAATGGGCGCCTGATCGAGCCGGCTTTCGATCTTTCTGCTCGCGCCTTCGACCATGGCGCGCTGTCTGGCAGAGAGTGTCGGGAGGTCCGCAAGCTGGAACCAGGCATACCCGGCGTGGGGAGCCGCGGTCTCGTGTGGAACGAGTCCCAGATACGACACCGAGACGTCGGCTTCGCTGGGATGACGCTTCCCGTCACCGAACGCGCCGATCTGTTCCATCCAGTCGGTTGATTCGCCAAGCGCATCCTGCGCGGTCCTGCATGCGGCGAAGTCGAGTGATTCGCCTGCCTGGGGCACTCGCCATGGAAGAGACCAGCGTTCGCGATCGCCGGAATTCCGCACCAGCAGAATCGCGAGCTCGTTTCTCATCGCCGTCATCAGAACTACATCAACTGTGTAGGAAGCGGTTTTGGATGAGCGGTCGCGCATGGCTCTGCGAATTAGTCACTTTATGTGACTAAAGTCAATACCGCACCAGTTGATTTTGTTCTTGAACGACATCGCCGCGCGTTGCGAATGTCGGGAGGCAGGCAACCACTGATATACGGCGCGACTTCTAAATCGTCAATCGAAATTTTTTTCGCGCCTTTTTGTTGGCACGTCAACCACCTGCTTCGCAAGAATGCATCCTTACGGAACCCGAGCCGCTCTCTCCTCTCCTCCACCGCGACTCGCATGTGGCGGTATGCTGATCGGAAGGTGACCTGAGATTGGAGCCGTTCCGAGCAGCGCGCGCGCGGCTGCAGTTTGCGAAACGGGAAATCCTCCCCACGCAACGAGATACGCGCCGACCCATGGAAGTTGCGTCAGCAGATATGGATTCCCAAACGCGACGACGATCGGCTTGCGGCCGCGCTCGGCGAGCGTCTGCACGAAATTCGTAAACGCCTGCGGCGCGCTCGCGCTGACAGCGTCCCAACTTTGGCCAACGTAGGAGCTGACTATCGTCACGTCAGCGGAATCGGCCGCCGCGATCAATCTCGGATAGTTGAGAGCAGCATCATCAGTCGAGACAAACTCGGTGCGCAGATTTGGCAGACCCGTGCGCAGCTCCGCGTTGAAGGCGTTCCCGGCAGGAAGATCCGCTCGGCGCGCAACGGTTATCGAGAGGACTCGGGTTCCGGGGACCGCCAGGGGCACCTGTCGCAGCGAATCCTTCACCAGCGTGATCGATTTCTCGGCTACCCGTCTGGCTATTTGAACGTTGGAGCTGTCTCCAACGAGAAACCGAAGGCCTCCCAAATCGACGAGCTTGTTCTGCGCGAGTCCCAGCCTGCGCTTGGCATCGAGCACTCGCCTAACCGACGAATCGAGCCGCGCCTCTGTGTACCTGTGCTCGTTTACGCCGGCAACGACCGCATCTATGGTTTTCGTCACATCGAGCGGCTGGATCAGAACGTCGATTCCCGCCGCAACTGCGCGCTTTACCGACTCATCCGAGCCGAACTGATCGAGAACGCCACGCATATCCATGGCGTCGGAGATGATTATCCCCTTGAATCCCATCTCCCCGCGTAGAAGGCCGGTCAGAACTTTGGCGGAGAGCGTCCCCGGGACATTGGAAGAATCGAGCGCCGGCATCGCGCCATGAAAAGACATGATCGCGCCAACGCCACCGTTCACCGCTGCCCGGAACGGAACGAGCTCCACCGTATCGAGCCGGCTTCTGCTCACTGTCACGACAGGAAGTGCCAGGTGCGAATTCACGCCGGTATCGCCATGACCAGGGAAATGCTTTCCCGTGGCGATCATGCCGTGATCCTGGAGACCATGAATGAAAGCGACGCCCATCCGCGCTGCGAGATCGGGGTCCTCGCCGTATGAGCGCGTATTGATGACTGGATTGTCAGGATTGTTGTTGACGTCGAGAACGGGCGCGTACGCGATGTGAATTCCGAGAGCGCGGCCTTCGAGCGCGGTAAGACGTCCCTGCTCGTAAGCGAGTGTAGTATCTCGTGTTGCTCCGACCGCCATCTCCGGCGGGAACACAATCGCGCCACCCAGATCGATGGCATTGGGGACGAAGTAACCGCCTCGCGCGCGGAATCCAGCGCCGGCCTCGAGGTCGGCGCCGAACAAGAGGGGAATCTTGCTCATCGACTGCAGCGCGTTCAGCTTCGCGGCGACTTCCGTCGGCGAACCCACGGAAATCGTGAAGCCGCCCACTTTATCCTGCTGGATGTACTGGGTGAGCCGCCGCCACTGGGGCGAATCTCCGGACGCGTAGTCTCCCAACACGCTCGGCCACACGATCTGCGCAGCCTTCTCGCGCAGAGTCATGCCGGCGAGCACCGAGTCGGTCCAGCGCGATGACGCCGGCCCCGCTTGTCCAGATCCGCTCGTGCTCCCGCTGAGGGGCGCGCAGCTAGCCGCGATTACTGCGAGCGCTAAAGCAAGGAGCCCGTTTGACTTCCGTATCATCAGTGGCTTATCGTGCCTTTTTTGCTGGTGTCGATGTCGGCCGACGCGCCCGTCTTGAACAGGAACGCGGTCATGTTCTTCGTGAGAAATGCTCTCGCCTGCGGATCCATCACGTTGAGTCCATAGTGATTGATGAGCATTGTCTGCTGCTTGCCCCAGTCAGCCCAGCACTGCGTGCAGATTTCGTCCACGACGCGCGCACCGATGGCACCGGGAAAGGGTGGCTTCACAAATCCCGCGCGCGTTTGCCCGCAACGCGCGCATGTCACGGTCTCAGGCACGCTCGATTCTACCTGCGTGCGTAGGAGATTTCAGCGAGACCGAAAATGGAGAGGAGCCGGAGATAAACCCAGCCGATATCGAGCTCATACCATTTTGCCTTGAAACTCGCGGAGTGAGGATCGGCGTGATGGTTGTTATGAAGCTCTTCGCCGCCGAGCCAGATCGCGATGGGCGAGATGTTCCGGCTCTCGTCCTTGACGTTGAAGTTGCGGTAACCCACAGCGTGGCCCACTCCATTGATGATTCCGGCGGCCCAGAACGGGATCCAGATCATCTGTACTCCCCACACGAGCGGCCCAACGAAGAAGCCGAACAGATAGATATCGACGCCAAGCATCACTACGATGCCGAGCCAGTTGAGCGGAGATAGAAGGTGTCTCTCGAGCCAGTCGTTCGGCGTGCCCTTACCATACTTGTCGAGCACTCCTGGCTGGCGAACCGTCTTTCTATAGTAGAAGGCGCCCTTCAGGATGATGTTGCGAAGCCCTTCCATCAGCGGGCTGTGTGGATCGCCCTCGCGATCGGCAAATGCGTGATGCTTGCGATGACAGGCGACCCATTCCTTGGTAACGATCGCCGTCGAGAGCCATAGCCATAACCGCATTGGAAGCTCGGCAAGGTAGTGCAGCTTCACGCCCCGATGTGTCTGCGCGCGGTGCAGGAACAGTGTGACCGACACGTTGGTGAGGTGTCCGGCTACGATCACGAACAGTATGGGCTTCCACCAAGCCGTCGCCCAGCTTCCAAAATCCGGCATTATTGCTCCGTTTATCTATGTCTGCCTAACTCTTCAATGTACCCAAACGTCTTCCTAAACCAAACGACCTGATCATTTTCTCGTAACGGGTCCGGCCGGCCGCGCTGGTGGTGGACTACCCCAGGTATCGTTAGAGGGGTTCCAGTCTGGAACCGATGGATCGGGCCAGAGTCGGACGCCGGTCACGGTTGCGCGCACCGGAATCACGGCCTCGAAACGATTCGACCGTGCCCAGATATGCACGGGCAGAGAGAAATCCTGAGTAGTGCCATCCGCGCAGGCTACCCGGAGGCTAACCGGAAATGGCACCGATGTCATCCGATGGAGCGCTATCACTGCGAACGTCTGCCCTTCCGAGGTTCGCATCGAGACGCTGTCGATCCCGATATCGAGGACGTCAGTCGTATAAAGGAAGCTGCGCCAGAACCAGGAGAGATCTTCCCCCGTCGAATTCTCTACGTTGCGGAAAAAATCCCCCGGTGTGGGATGCTTGAACGCCCAGGTTCTGGTGTACTCCCGGAAAGCTGCGTCAAATGCATCTGATCCGACAACATGGTTTCGCAACGTCAATAACACGACTGCGGGCTTGCGGTAACCGATTGCTCCAAGGACGCTCGGGTCGATGTCGTCCGGCGCCGTCATGAGCGGGGACTGCGTTCCCTGCGTAACTGCATCGCGCCAGTTTCTCAGGTAGCCGGGATAGGCAGCCTGGCCCGGATAACGGGCTTCGTTCGCAAACGCGTTGATATAGGTATTGAACCCCTCGTCCATCCACGCATAGCGCCGCTCGTTGGAGCCCACGATCATCGGGTACCATTCGTGGCCGTGCTCGTGGTTTATCGTGCCGAAGATCGACGCGGGGTCATCGCTTCCGTAGTGCACCATCACGAACATCGGGTATTCCATTCCCCCTACCGGGCCGGCAACGCTTGTCGCCTGTGGATATGGATACGGGAAAAAGAGCTGCGAGTACTGCCTGATGGTCCACTGGGTCTGCTCCGCTGCCTGCTCCCACGCCTTTCCAGCTTTCGGGAATTCGTAGTAGGCTTGGGCCAAAATTCCGTTCCAGCTGGTTGCGTCCCAGCGGAAGTCCGGAGCTCCCGCCCAGGCGACATCGTGAACATGCTGAGCTCGGAACCGCCACGTTTTTGTGCCCGCCTTGAGCTGACCCCTGGCAGTCGCGGCCTCGGCTTGCGTGATGATCTGAACTACGTCAGGGCTCCGCGCTGCCGACGCTAGCCTGCGTCGTTGCTCCGAAGTCAAAACCTCTTCGGGATTCTGCAGCACTCCGCTGCCGGCAACCATGTATCCGGCCGGGACTGTGACGGAGTAGTCGAAGTCACCGTACTCCAGATAGAACTCGCCCTGCCCGAGATAAGGATCGGTGTTCCATCCGCGTACATCGTCGTACACAGCCATGCGCGGATACCACTGGGCGATCTCATATAGAGTGCTGTCACGCCCCATGCGGTCCGAGCCGTGCTCCGGGACCTTGAAGGAATACCGGATCGAGATCGTCGCCTTTCCGCCACCAGGTAGGAGCGGGGACGGAAGATCGAGACGCATCATGGTGTCGTTTATTCTGGGCTGCACCGACGCGCCATTCACGCGGACATCACTGAAGGTGTATCCGCCCTCGAACCCCCTCACTCCCCAGCGCGAATCGGCGGGGAAAAGCGCCGATCCTTTGCTGCCCGTGCGGTAGAGATTCTGATCGGCCTGAACCCACACGTAGCGAAGCGTATCGGGAGAGTTGTTCGTGTACCTGATCTGAACTGAGCCGCTTATTTCTGTAGTTGCGGTATCAAGAGTCGCTGCGATCGTGTAATCCGCCCGCTGTTGCCAGTAGTCAGGGCCCGGAGCGCCGTTTGCCGAGCGATATCGGTTTGGCCCGGGCCAGTCGATGCGGTTGGTCGTTGCGAATGGATCATCCCGCTGCGTATCGAAGACCGCGCGGGAACGTTGGGCACCTGACAATGTGTCGACGGCCGATGCATCCATCTGTACCGGGGCGAGCACCACCGGGCGCTGCTGCGCGCACGCAGCGAGCGCTATCAGCAGGAAAGCGTATGGTTTCACTTCAGTGTCATGGTTTGGAGACGGTTCGTAAGCTGGGCTTCCACAATAAGCAACGTAAGGGCCAATGCGTCTTGCGAAACACCTTGCATTACCGGTGCGTCACGGGTAGCCTCTCCGCAATGACTCGTTTAAAAGCTTCGGGAGCTCTTGTAGAGGGATGCGCAACGGCTGAGGGTACTAAACGCTTCAAAAAGCGCTTCTCCAAAAAACTGACTGATCATTTCTATCGCCCCCTTGCCGATGGATGTCTCGTTTCCTCCATCGGACTTGGTACTTACCTGGGCGAGTGCGACGACACCGAAGACGCGCGATATACCGCAACTGCCGCTGCCGCACTGGAGAAGGGCGTCAACCTTCTCGACACCGCGATCAACTATCGATGTCAGCGCTCCGAGCGCGCCGTTGGCGACGCAGTTCGCAGCGTTGTCGCCAGCGGTAAGGTCAAGCGCGACGAGATCGTCGTATGCACCAAAGGCGGGTACATCCCCCTCGACAGAACCCCGCCCGCCACGAAGGACGACTATCGCAGCTTTCTCGAGAGCGAATATTATGGCCGCGGGGTCATGGAGCCGGGTGATGTCGTCTCCGGCGGCCATTGCCTTACACCGCGCTACCTGGACGACCAGATCGAGCGCAGCAGATGCAACCTCGGGCTCGCCGCAATCGACATCTACTACCTGCACAATCCCGAGCAACAGCTGGATGTTCTTCCCCGCCCCGAGTTTCTATCGAAGGTGCGGGATGCGTTTACGGCTCTGGAACAGCAGGTTGGCCGAGGTGTGATCGGCAGCTATGGATGCGCAACCTGGAACGGATTCAGGGTTCCGCCAGAATCAAGGAACCACTTGAGCCTGGAAGAGCTGGTGTCCATCGCGCGCGAAGTCGGCGGCACTGAGCACCATTTCAAAGTCATCCAGCTTCCGATCAATCTGGTTATGACCGAAGCAGTGCGAGTGCCTACCCAGTGCCTGGGAGACAAGAGAGTTCCGTTGCTCGAGGCGGCTCACGTCCTTGGCATCGCAGTAGTTGGAAGCGCGACGCTGATGCAATCGCAGCTGACGCGATCCCTCCCGGAGCAGCTGCACGCGGCCTTCCCCGGATTCAAGACCGATGCGAGACGCGCGATTGCGTTTGCGCAGTCGCTACCGGTTGCGGTTGCGCTGGTAGGAATGAAATCAGCGCAGCACCTCGACGAGAACCTCGCGGTACCGGTCGTCATTTAGCGATGGAAGAGGCGCGACTTCCCGCCCACCACCAGCCGGAGGGCGGATTCAGAAATCCATGGCCGTCAGCTCAAATGCACGGGTTTGTGGATTTTCTCAAATGGTCGCTGGTGGAGCGGCGGCGAAATCCGCGACGCCCCGATCCCGACCCCAGTGTGTTTACTCGGACCGACCCGGCCTTTCTCGTGCCTCGGTCCGCTCCTGACCTGCTCACTGTGACGTGGGTCGGCCATACGAGCTTTCTCATCCAGATCGCGGGACTGAACATTCTCCTCGATCCGGTTTGGAGCATGCGTGCGTCGCCATTGCAGTTCATCGGGCCCCGGCGCCGGGTCCCGCCTGCCGTTGAATTCGACCGCTTGCCGCCGATCGACGCGATAGTCCTTTCGCACGATCACTACGATCATCTCGATGCTCCGACCATTTCTCACATCGCCCACCGATACCCTGCCGCAAAGTGGTTCGCACCACTCGGCGTCGGCTCATTTCTCCGGCACCGTGGAGCACGGGAAGTAAGCGAGCGAGACTGGTGGGAGGACGGCTCGATAGGCAGTCTGCAATTGGTTTGTGTTCCCGCTCAGCATTTTTCGGGAAGAACACTCGGAAGCCGCAACCGAACCCTATGGAGCGGATGGACGCTGCGGAGTCCTGATCATTCGCTCTTCTTCGCCGGCGACACGGCGCTTCATCCCGAGTTCGGCGCCATTGCTTCACGTTGTGGTCCCTTCGATCTGGCGATACTCCCGATTGGGGCCTATGAGCCCCGGTGGTTCATGGGTTCCGTTCATATGAATCCCGAAGACTGCATCAAGGCGTTCGCCCAGCTGGCAGCAGCCCAGGGCCGCAGACGCCTGAGGATGGCTGCCTCCCACTGGGGAACGTTCAAGCTGACGGACGAGCCGATGGACGAGCCGCCAGCTCGGATGCGCGAGCAGTGGCGAGACGCCGGTCTCGACAGCAATGATCTCTGGATCATGCGGCACGGAGAGACGCGCATGATTGGATAGTCACGGCGTACCGTTGCTTGTGATTCAACCGGATGTGGTGTCTCGCTGCATTGTTGCGCGCGAATCTTGCTATCCGTGCTAGCCCAACCCTCCTTCACGGAGCATTCCAATGGCTGCAGCCAAGAAGTCCAGTCGTTCAAGAGGTGGTAGAAAGCGGTCGCGGTCCGGATCCTCCGGACGCAAGAGCGGAGGTGCGAGAAAGCGCGCGACCAAGCGAGGCGCTAGCGCGGGCAAATCGTCACGCCGGTCCGGTGGACGGAAGTCTTCGTCCCGCCGCAAGAGCGCTGGCCGTAAAGCCTCTTCGCGCAAATCGAGCAGTCGTAGTTCAGGACGCAAGAAGACGGCACGCAAGAGCAGCAGCCGTAGCCGGTCTCGCCGTAAATCACAATCTCCGGTGGCTCGTGTTAAGCGCGTCGCGACGGGAGTTGTTCACCAGGCCGCCGACTTGGGCGAGCGCGCCGTCGACACAGTTACTGAGTTCGTCCAGGATCGCTTCTAGCCGCTGGCGTCGACAGCCGGTCTGCTAACGGGCAGCGGCTGTCGCGCCAGGCCCGCCGTACATCTGGAGCCACTTCTCCACATCGCTGAACACGCGTTCGCGGCCGTAGTCGACGGTGATGATGTGCCCCGCGCCTTCGGTCCAGATCAGTTTTTTCTCGCGCGCCCCCAGTTCTCTCAGCGCAAACTCGGCAACGACTGGGGAGATGCGCGGGTCTTCGCGGGATTGCACGATCAAAGTCGGAGCGGTCACATCCGTCAGCGCCTTCCTCGCGCGCTTTACTATTCTCGACAATTCGAATAGCGCGCGTCCGGTAACCGCGCCGTAGGCGATGTTTTTTTCGCGCTCTATCGGATCGAGAATCGATCGTGGATTCCGCGCGTTTATTTCGCCGGCCGTTCTTTCCCACAGCCAATGAGTTCTTGCGGCGACGCGAAGTTGCAACGGCATACCGACATAGGGAGCTATCAGGATCAGCGAGGAGATGTCCTGGACCTCGGCCGCTATCACGACACCCAATGCTCCGCCCATGGAAAGGCCCACGATGCTGACGGCGGCGTGGCGGGCGCGCATTTCGAGCAGGGAGCCCCTCGCTGCATCGACCCAGTCATCTGCTCGCGATTTCGTGAACGCCTCCATAGTGCGTCCATGACCTGGCAGCAGCGGCGCCAATACGCTGTATCCCGCCTTGGCCAATCTCCGGGCCAGCAGTGAGACCGTTTGTGGTGTGTCTCCAAAACCATGCAGGAGGAGGACTCCGGGTGAGCCCTCCTCCTGCAGATCAATCGTCTCAGCGCCTTTCAGTATGGCCGCCGTGTCAGCGTCTCGCCGATCGTCCATTCATCCCAGCGTTCCAGACAGTTCTCTCACCACGGGCACGCTCGATTCCCTGTCGCCATTATCGCAAAGCGTAGTCGAAAGCAAACCAGGTTCGATGAGAAACGTCATGCCCTTTCTCTCCGCGATGCCGGCCGACACCAGGCGGCTCAGGGCCAACGCGATTGATTCTCTCGTCGCACCGACCATTTCGCAGAGGAGCCGATGGTGGCTGTTCTCGAGTTTGAGCCTGCCATCTGCCGCGGTGAAGCTTCGATCCGTGCTGAGGTGCGACAGCGTAGACATGAGTCGCTGATCGACATTGAGCGCGGCGAGCTCGTAAAGCTTCTCGAGAAGGTAGGCGCGCTCCGACATTATCTGCGACAACAGAGGTATCGTTTGCGCGGAGCGTTCTCTTACGAACGCGCGAAATTGAGCTCCACTCACGAACATTGTGGTCGTCGCTTCGGACGCGTTGGCATCTGTGACATAGTGGCTGTTCGGAGAGAGGCCTTCGCTTCCGAATGTCTGTCTTTCTGTCGCAATGACTGGAACGAATCCGCGTCCGACTTTGATCTTGTTGCGCAGAACGACGTGTCCATCCAGAACAATGAAGACGCCGTCAGCGGCTGCTCCCCGCTGATAAAGCTGAAATCCGGAAGGCCAGTGTGCCTTGGCACCGTAGGCGCCTATCGACGCTACTTCTTCGGAAGTGAGACGTGAGCGCCGCACTCCTGCTGGTCCGGTTCTCATCTTGATTTCTGTCATTTCAGCTATCGTCAACTGCTGTGCAGGTGCAATGTCTGGGCCTGACTGGACGAGTGATGAATACGCGTTTCTTACATTTTGTTCAGCAAGCCTGTTGCCACCTGCAATGCGCGCGTCGCTGCATCGAAACGCTGTGCAAGATCCGCGAGCTCGCGTTCAACTGTTGCTTCATCGCCGAGCCGGATCGCTTCATTTACGGAGGGCAAAACCATCGTGGCGTAGCCGTTGTTCTCGTCGGAAGCATAGATCAGGTTTCGGAACCAGGGTCGCGTCACCAACCCCTGTGGTCTTGTAAGCTGGCGTTCAACTTCGAGCAGGGTTGCATTGACCTGCTTCGCCGTTGTCGACGGAAGCCGGCCGGCGAGCGCACGATCTCGCGCGGAAGTGAACGCTACCGCTCCATCTTCCATCCTTCCTATTGCTGCGCTCAACCCGGCAGCAGAGACTTTCCAGTGCTTGTCGGCGATCGCGCGATCTACTTGTGATCCGAACCGTCGCATCGTCCGCGCGAACTCCACATAGTCGTACGGAAGGATCTCGGCATTCGCGATTCGCAACAACGTCGCGGCCCCGATGCGTGCGGCTGTCGCGTGAACCTCGAAGTTGGGATCGCCAAACTTCGACATCCAATGGTACGAATCGTAAGCCGAGTGATAGACGCCCTGTGGCCCGCCGAACCCCCAATCGATAATCGGAATTCCCAGATGATTGTAGAAGCCGGCGAAATCGGAGCCGCCACCGGGATCACCCATTTGCGGCTCCAAAGAATCCGCAGCCAGGTTGGAGCGCTTCCTCCAGACATCGTACACGCTTCCCTGATGGCTCGGGTCAGGAACCTGCTTCGCAACATCGCGGAGCAGTGCGCGAAGCGATGGCGCGCCGCCGGCACCGAAGTTCGGCCCCTGCGCAACGTCGTCCTGGTTTAGATAGGCAACGGCGCTCTTGCGAAGCCGCAGTGAATCCTCTTCGACATACTCTGTCGATCCGATCAGCCCCCACTCTTCGGCATCCCACGTCGCGAACACTATCGTTCGCTTCGGTCGCTTGCCCGCCTTCACCTGCTCGGCGATTGCGCGCGCTGCCTCGAGCACGCTCACGGTTCCGCTGACGTTGTCCGCGGCCCCCGGGCCCCATGCATCGCGGTGTCCGCCAATCATTACGAGCTCATCCGGGAATTCGCTTCCGCGAATGATCCCGAAGGTGTCCCAGATCTCCTTGTAAGGATTTGTGGTCGCGTCTGTGGCGACTGCGATTCGTGCCTGCACGGGCCCAGGCCCAACGTGATACCTGAAAGGAAGGCCTCCCTGCCACGGCTGCGGAATCGAGTTGCCGGCAAGTCCGCGCAGCAGCTCGGCGGCGTTTCCATATGAAATGGGAAGCACCGGAATTCTTGGAACATCCATCTCCGACAGCGGGATCCGTTTTGCGTTCGCTGAGCTTGGATATCCCGGTGTAGTAGGATCACCGTTTGAATTCATCACGCTTCCACGCTGGATCCCGTGTGAGGGGCGCATTGGACCAATGGGATAAACATCTCCGCGCATATATCCATCGTCAGCGGGGTCGCTGTAGATCAGCAGTCCTGCCGCGCCGTGCTTCTCCGCTTCGCGCGCCTTGATGCCGCGGAACGAACGGCCATAACGCGCGATTGCGATCTTGCCTTTGACAGAAACATTCATCGAGTCGAGCTGCACGTAGTCCTCGATCAATCCGTAGTTTACGTATACGACTTCGCCACGTACATCGCCCGTTGCACCGTAGCCGTTGAACGCCATCACCTGCGGAAACGCAACGGATGTCGTGTCTTCGGGAATTGGACCTTCCGTCAGATTCAGCTCGATGGGGTCCGGCGCGATTCGCCAGACTCTCGTGCTCACCGGGTGTGGCATCCAAATGCGATAGGCCCGCATCTCCGTTTCCAGCCCCCAAGACTTCATCTGCGCCAGCACATAGTCGCGCGTGCGGGCCTGCGCCGGGGTGCCGGCCATGTGAGGTTGGAGAGAAAGAAATCTCGAATGCGCCGACGCAGTCGAGGGTGACGGCCGGCCAATTACATCCGCTTCCGTAGCGCGTTCCGTCGTTGCTGCCTGGGGAGAGTATCCGGGAGTCGTCTGCGCGCGCAGAGGAAATGCGAGCACGAGTGCGGGCATCAATAGTTTTTTCATCACTAGCGTCAGTCCTTGTCTTGGCTCGGTTCTGTTGAAAGAGCGATGGTCATTCGTCCAGCTGTTCGAGCGCGAGAGAGATAGCTTCGCGCAGCCGGGCCTCGCCGTCGGCTCCCGGAGCAATACCGCCGGCGAGTGAATCGAATTTCGATAACATCTCTGCTTCCACATACTTTTCGTTCTCCCGCACCCCGAGAGATTCCAGTGAGCGGACCGCCAGTCTGCGGAGCAGCGACAACGTCGAAGCATCCAATGCCGCCAGTGCTTTCGGATCCGTCGCCCCTATTTTCGCTCCTCGATCCCGCTTCCGCCTCGGAGCATCGAGTAGAGCCGAGATCGATCCCAACTTTATCACGAACGATCCGGGCGTATGTTCTCGCCATTCACCGACGACACCGCGTCTGCGCAGCGCCGGCAGGAGTCCCACGATCGCCGCACGAACGGCCGAAACGCCTCCGGGACTCTGGTTGCCTCGTCCGGTTATCACCAAAACCTCCTTCGCCCCGCCAACCTGTCGCTCCCGCAGCCATGCTTCGGCTCGAAAGCGCGCGTCCGCGCCCGTTGGCAACGACTCTCGCAGGTTCAAAATGTTCTTGATACCAAACTCGGCCTCGTCCAACGCCTTCCAGACAGAGTGGAGTGAGACTTTACCTGTTCGCATTCTGAAGTACGTTACCGTCGAGTTTTTTGGTGACTCGCAGCAGAATTCTGTTGAGTCGAAGAGTCATGAGTATTGTGGAGTCGGTTCTACTTACACTGCGCTGGAGCGCCCGTGGCGAGACCGAATGCCGTCGTGACGGCTATCCTCCACCCATCGGCTGTCTTCACGAAGATCCGCTCGGAAACTCCGCTCGATGTCGTGTCCTTCTGCGTCACCGTGTAGCAGTAAGTCCCGTAAACCACACCGGGCGAAATTGGCAGCACGCGCAGATTTCTCGCAATCAAAGTGTCGGGCCAGGTGGAGTCGCGCCGCGCGCTCCAGGTGTCGTAGCCGAGTTCGAGCCCCACCGGTCCGTTGCGTCCGAGCTCACTCGTGTGAAGATAGGTCGCGAGGTATCGCGCCCGGTCGCGCTTGTGTATCGCGTCGATGTTCTGCTCGAACAGGCGCCGCGCTTCTACCGTGTCAGCCGTGACCGACGCCGGCGTCGATGCTTCCCCTCCGGGATTGGCCGCGATGGGAGCACACCCGAATACAATAGACAGTGCGGCGAGCCGGGCGGACGACAATCTCATCGGTGCCATACGTCTCTGCGGAAAAATGACCCCGCAAGTTTAACCGGCCACGCGATGATTGGCGAATCTGCTTCCGCTATTCGCTGATGATCTTCTCGAGAATGGACACGCCACGCGTCAGATCGTCGCGACTCATTATCAGCGGCGGGAGAATGCGAATCGTGTGGTCGCCCGCGGTCAGCACGAGCAGACCTTCATCCCATCCGCGCTTGACGATATCATTTGCGAGGCCCACCACATCGAGACCCCAGATAAAGCCGGCGCCACGAATTGCCCGCACTTTTCCCGAGCGACGCGCCATCGTACCGAGCTGCTCACCCAGCCATTCTCCATTTTCACGGACGGCTTTGAGGAGAGATGGATCCGATAAGCGGTCGACCACGTACCCCGCAACTGCGGCGACGAGAGGGCCGCCGCCAAAGGTCGTCCCGTGATCTCCTGGTTCGATCGTCGCTGCGATTTCCTGCGACACGAGGATCGCGCCCATTGGCAGCCCGCCGGCCAATGGCTTCGCAAGCGTCAGCATGTCGGGAACTACACCCACTCCTTCGTAGGCGAAAAGGCGTCCCGTGCGGCCAAGTCCACATTGGATTTCATCAAATATCAAAGCGATTTCTCGCCTCGCGGTCAGATCCCTTAGACGGTGCAGGAATTCTGAGTCGAGTACGCGTACTCCTCCCTCCCCCTGAATCGGCTCGACGATCACCGCCGCGACCGTTTCCTCATCGAGAGCGGTGTCCAGGTCCGCTATGTCGCGCTCACAGATCGAGATCGCGCCGGCAAGCGGACGGAATGGTGCCCGATACGATGGGCGATCCGTCGCAGCCAGAGACGCGAACAGCCTGCCGTGAAACGCACCACGCAGAGCGACGATCTCGACCTTGGAGTCGGAGCCGGTTTTCCGCGCCCACCGACGCGCGAACTTGAACGCGCCTTCATTCGCCTCCGCTCCGGAATTGCAGAAAAACACCTTCGAGGCAAAGGAGCGCTCAACCAGTTTCGCGGCGAGCTGCTCGCCCGGAGATGTCCGATAGAGATTCGATGTATGAATGAGCCCGGTGCCGAGGGCTTCGTTTATCACGCGTGCGATTCCGGCATCTCCGTAACCGAGCGCGTTCACGGCTATCCCACTGGCAAAATCGAGATATCGCTTGCCGTCGGAATCGATGAGCTCTACTCCCTCACCGCTCACCAGCTCCATCGGAGAGCGCTTGTACGTGGCAAGGAGAGAGGAATCTTCCGAAGATGTGGTGGTCATGACTTCCTCTTCGACCGGTACCGTGACGGCAGTCATAGGACAACGCTCTGCGATTGGGTTATGCGGGTACCGCGTCTGGGGTCGCTGAGACCTGCAAGGTCGCAGATCCGAACGCGCGAGACGCCCGCGAGTAGTGCGGTCTGGGCCGACTCCAGCTTGGCCGCCATCCCGTCGGCGGCAACTCCGTTTGCTATGAACTCCTGGGCGCCTTCGCCGCTCAGGCTTGGAACGACTTCACGTTGGCCATCACGCACGCCTTCGACGTCTGCGATCAGAAGGAGCTCGTCGGCCTCGAGGGCAACTGCTATTGCGGCTGCGGCGTCGTCACCATTCACGTTGAGCGCCCCGCCCTCCGAACTTGTCGCGTCGAATCCTACCGGTGATATGACGGGCAGATATCCGGCTTTTATGAGAATCCGAAGCAGGTCCGCATTGATGGCTACCGGTCGCCCGGCAAATCCGAGAGTAGCTGCGCCGATCAGCTCCGCGCCGAGTAAGGCGCCATCTTCGCCCGAGATCCCGACAGCGGGCAAGCCGGCTGCGACAAGTGCGTTCACCAGACGCTTGTTGACCGCGCCAGAAAGCACCATGCGCAAAAGCTCGAGGTCTTCCTTGGAGGTGACGCGCCGTCCGCCAACGAAGGTTGCTTCCCTTCCCAGCGTGCGCTGCATTGCGGACATCTCGTCACCGCCTCCGTGTACCACACAGAGCGAGCCTGGCGATTTATTCCAGGCGTCTCGAAGCGCCGACGTCAGACGAGGATCGGATTGCGCCCGTCCTCCGATCTTTATGATTCGCATTAGACCGGTAGCCCCGCTTGCTCGCTCATGCCCAGAAGGATGTTCGCGTTCTGCAGCGCCTGTCCCGCGGCGCCCTTCATGAGGTTGTCGATGGCAGAGATGATGATGAGCGTCGGCTGGCGCACATTGGCAGCCTTGGCGACACTCAACCGGATGACATTCCGGCGCACGACGTCGCGTAGCGATGGCGGCTGATCCGCGATCTCGATGAAGGGCTCCCCGCGGTAGCACTCGCGCCAAAGGGCGGAAGGGTCCTCCGTATACTCTTTCACAGGAACCGTGATCGTCGCGAGAATTCCGCGGGCAACTGGAAGGAGATGGGGCGTGAACAGGATATCGTTGTCCTTTCCACCCAGCTCCTTCGTCACCGCCTGCATCTCGGCGATATGCCTGTGCTCGTTACCGACGGAGTAGGCGCGAAAATCTTCCGCGACCTCGGCAAAGAGCAGATCGGGCCGAGCGGAGTACCCCGCGCCGGTAACTCCACTGGCCGCGGATACATTGATGGTGGCATTGGGAACGACCCAACCTTCTCTCAGCAGCGGCGCGATCGCTAGCAGAATCGCGGTAGGATAGCAGCCTGGATTTGCGACGATCTCCGCGCCCGGAATCTTGGCGCGCATCAGCTCGGTAAGGCCGTATGGCGCTCGGGTTTCACTCGCTCCGCTCGCCCCGGGCCTGAAATCGGAAGACAGATCTACGACGCGTGCGCCGGTCGCTCGCGCATTCCCAACCCATTTGGCCGAGGCACCGTGCGGAAGCGCGGTGAATACAATCTCCGCCTTGCCCAGAGGTGCGTCCTCCGTCGCAACATAGGTCACCTCGGCTGACCCGATGCGCGAGCGTTGCCCCCGCTGCTCATTGGCAGAGGCAAAGGCGAGCTCGAGCCTGGGATGCCGTGCGATCAGACCGCACAGCTCCCTGCCCGCGTAGCCGCTGGCGCCGAGGAC
>JBBQAV010000040.1:0-21791 GCA_038316775.1 Gemmatimonadales bacterium
CGCATCGGCTCCTGCCAGGAAGGGCGAGCTGCAGCGTTCGCCGATGCAGGTCCGGACGAAGATCACGCAATGGATACGGGCGATGCGCGCACGATGAGACTGGTCCACCTCTCCGACATACATCTCGGCTTCAGGCAATACCAGCGACAGACACCCACGGGCATGAACCAGCGTGAGGCAGATGTTGGGGGCTCGCTGCGCCGCGTCATCGATACCGTGATCCGCCTGCGGCCCGATCTGGTGCTGATCGCCGGAGATGTCTTTCACACCGTGCGTCCGACCAATCCCGCGATCCTGCACGCATTCCACCAGTTCTCGCGCTTGATGCAGATGCTGCCAGACGCGACGGTGGTAATGGTCGCCGGCAATCACGACACGCCGCGCACGGCCGAGACCGGCTGCATCCTGCGACTGTTCTCGCCGCTCGGAATCAACGTGGTGGAAGGCGGTCCAAAGCGGATCCCCTTTCACGAGCACGACTTGTCGATCCTCGCGGTGCCGGACATGGCTCAGAACAGGCCTACACTCGAGCCGGACCCCAGCGCCAAGTACAACATTCTCCTGCTGCACGGGGAGATCGAAGGTGTGCTGCCGAAGTACGGACGGGAGCTCGACCGCTCTCCAATGGAGATCACGGAGGAAGAGCTCGGCGCCGAGCGCTGGGACTACGTCGCGCTCGGGCACTACCACGTGTACCGGTCGGTGGCGCCGAATGCCTTCTACTCGGGCTCGCTCGACTACACGAGCACAAATCCGTGGGGCGAGCTGGCCGAGGAGCGGGAAAACGGCCGGGGCGGAAAGGGGATTATCGAGCACGATCTCGCTAACAAGACGCACAAGTTCCACCCGATTCCGCCGGAGAGGAGCTGGGTCGATCTCGCTCCGCTTTCAGGCGCCGGGCTCTCGCCCGCATCACTCGACGAAGCTATTCGTGATGCGCTCGAGAACTGCGAGGGAGGGATCGAGGGCAAGATCGTGCGCCTGGTAGTCCGCGATGTGCCGCGCCACATCCTGCGTGACCTCGATCACAGGGCGATCCGGGAATACAAGCGCAAAGCGCTCCACTTCCATCTCGATACGCGCCGTCCGGAGATCGTCCGTCCGGAAAAGAGCCAGGCCGGCCCGGGTCGGCGCGCGTCGCTCGCGGATACCGTTCGCGAGAAGCTCCGTTCGCGCATGCTCACCGAAAACATCGACCGCGAAGCTCTCGTCGAGCTCGGGCTGCACTACCTCCGCGAGGCGGACCTCGTAGCAGGGCCGTCTGCCGAGGACGCGACGGCGTGAGGCTAAACAGTCTCCGCCTGACGAACTTCCGTCAGCACGCGCGGACGGAGATCAACTTCGAGACAGGCCTCACCGGCATCATCGGCCCCAACGGTGCCGGCAAGACGACCATTCTCGAGGCAATCGCATGGGCGCTCTATGGCAACCCGGCGATTCGCGGGAACCGCGACTCCATCCGCTTCATGGGAGCGGGAGCGCGCGCCCCTGTCGAAGTCGAGCTCGACTTCGAGCTTGGCGGACATCGTTACCGCGTCGTCCGCGGGCTGACGAGCGCCGAGCTTTATCTGGATGGCGCCGATACCGCGATCGCGAACTCGATCTCGGGCGTCACGGAGCTGCTGCAGCGGCGGCTCGGAATGTCGCTGTCTGAATTTTTCCACACCTATTTCACCGGACAGAAAGAGCTCGCCGTCATGGCGGCGATGACGCCCGCCCGCCGCGGACAGTTTCTGTCACGGGTACTCGGCTACGAGAAGCTGCGCATCGCGCAGGACCTCACCCGCGAAAAACGAAACCGGGTGAGAGCGGCGATCGATGGCATGCAGCGCGGAATGCCGGACCCTGAAGCGGTTCTCCGCTCGCTGGCCGAAGCCGCGTCGAGACGGGAAGAGGCTGAGGCGCGCGCGCAGCAGGCGGCACACCGTGGGGCCGTAAGACAGCGGGAGATGATGGCGGTCGAGCCGCGGTGGGAGATGGTACAGCGGCAGCGCGAGCAATCGGCGCAGCTCCTGACGCAGATCACGGTCGCGGAAGAGAAAGAGGCCGCGCTCCACCGCGACAATGAGCGCATCACGCGCGAGCTCGAAGGTGTCAAGGCTGCGAGGTCGCAGCTCGACGCGCTACGAGAGGCGATCGAGCCGCTCTTCGCGTTCAACGTCGAGCTCCAGGCACTCAACACGCTTTACCGCGAGGAAGGGCGTCGGAAGACGCTCCTCGAAGCGGAGGCTGCGCTGCGCGAGGAGATCGCGCGGCTGGAAGAGCGTCATTCCAGGATAGAGCGAGCGCCGGCGCTGGAAGAGGAGGCGACGCTCGAGCTCGAGAAGACTCGTACGGAGCTGGAAGACGCGCAGGGACTACTCGAGGCGCGGCGCACTGAGTGGGTTCGCGACCGGCAGGAAGCGCAAACGAAACGCGAGGCGCTCAGGCAGCAGTATCTCGAGGTCAAGCACCAGCGCGACCGGGTCGTCGCCGTCGGTGAAGATGGCGAATGTCCGACCTGCAGCCGTCCGCTCGGGGGAAGTCTCCACACCGTCGTCGAGCACCTCGACGAGCTGATCGAGACGGTGAACGTTGACGGCAACTACTACAAGGCTCGCGTCGAGCAGCTGGAGCACATGCCCGACGACGTGCATCAGCTCGACGAGAGGCGTCGCGCGTTGATGCAGGAAGTAGGCACGCTGGAGCGCCGGCTCGCCAAGGTCCAGCTCGCCGTTCAGGAGCTCGGCACGATAGTACGCGACATCGCCGTTAAGCAGCAGCGCCAGGTACAGATGAAGCGTGACATCTCGCGGATTCCACCGGGATACGATCCCGAACGCCACGCGGAAGTGATCGCGGAGGTCGAGCGGCTCACCCCGATTGAGGCTGAGGCGGCGCGGTTCCAGGCGATGCTGGAGCGGGAGCCACAGCTCAGGCTCGAGCAGACGCGCCTCGCGCAGGAGGTCATGCGCGTTCAATCGACGCTGGGCACGCTGCGTACGAGACGCGCCCAGATCTCCTTCACCGAAAAGGACTTCAACGACCTGAAGGCTGAATACGACCGGGTGCGGATCGAGCTTCAGGAATCCAAGGTCGCGGCAGCGCGCGCGCAGGAGCAGGTGTCGAGCGCGACGGCCGCGCTGGCGGCTGCACAGGAGGCGACAGAGGAATTGAAGAAGAAGGTGGCCGAGCTGGATGTGCTGCAGACGGAACGACGCATGCACGACGAGCTGGATCGCGCCTTCTCGGACCTTCGCACTGATCTGAACTACCAGCTTCGGCCGGAGCTATCCGAGCTTGCGAGCGCGTTCCTGAGCGAGCTCACCGATGCGCGCTACACCGAGCTGGAGCTGGACGATCAGTACAACATCGTGATTCTCGAAGATGGCATACCGAAACCCGTCCTGTCTGGTGGCGAAGAGGACCTCGCCAACCTCGTGCTGCGACTGGCGATCTCGCAGATGATCGCCGAGCGCGCGGGACAGAACTTCTCGCTCCTCATTCTCGATGAGGTGTTTGGCTCATTAGACGAGGCGAGGCGTTTCAACGTCGTAGAGCTGCTGCGCGGACTGCAGGACCGGTTCGAGCAGGTGATTCTGATCACCCACATCGAGCCGGTGCGAGAGGGCGTCGACCGCGTGATAGCAGTGACATACGACGCCGACAGCGGCGCATCTATTGTCAGCCAGGTGGAAGGCGGGGCCGACGACATGGGCATCGCCAACGAACGAGTCCCAATTGTTGGTGGCCGTACGCCGAGGCGGCAGGTTGGGGAAGAATCCGCCACGAGCGGCGCGGGAGCGGGCGCGTAATGGCGTTCGTTCGCAATTGGCGGCAGGCGTGGGTCGCGGACACGCCGGAGCGCGTGAGCGTGCGTGAGATCCCGTCGCTCAACGCCGTCTTCAGCGAGGCGTTCACCGAGCGCTATCGTAAAGATGGGATGGTCGGAGTACGGGTGCCTCATCTCAATCCTGCTGTATGGAAGTTCGCCATCACCGACGCGGAAGATGGCGCGATGATATGGCGCAACGCGCGCGACGGAATCGCTGCGTTCAACATGGTGCATCGTTCGGGCGTCGAGGGCTGGATGGGGCCTCTGGCCGTGCATCCCGATTATCAGGGGCAGGGAATCGGGAAGATGATCGTGACTTCGGGCGTCGAGCTGCTGAAGAAGCAGGGCGCGAAGGTGATCGGGCTCGAGACGATGCCGCGGACGATGGACAACGTCGGTTTCTATTCGACGCTCGGATTCACGCCGGGTCATCTTACCGTTACGGTGACGCTCGAGGCTGCGCGCGCTGGAATTCAGTCAATTGCGATGTCGTCGCTCAATCCACACGAGCGCGAGCTGGCGCTGAGGCAGTGCCGCGCGCTTCTGGATCAGCTCGCGCCCGGGTACGACTACACCCGGGAGATCGTACTCACCGCGCAGCACGAGCTGGGCGATACGCTGTTCGTACGAAAGGGAAACGAAATCGTGTCGTTCGCCGTATGTCATTCGGTGCCGCTGGTGGAAGGCCGGGTTACGGAAGAGATGCGCGTCCTCAAGATGGTCGCGCGGAGCGAGGCCGACTTCGATCAGCTCGTCACCCAGCTGTGCGCACACGCCCGCTCGAAGTCGGCGCGCCGTGTCGCGATCAGGGTGCAGGGACAGTACAGCGATGTGTACCGCCGGCTGATGACGCGGGGCGCCCGGGTGAGGTGGACTGACCTGAGAATGTCGGTGCACGACTACGCCGAATCGCGGCCGGCGAATGGCGGGATAGTTTTGTCGAATTGGGAAATCTGAGGCGCGGTTTGGCCTGGACTACATGGACCGTCCGGCGGAGTCCGCCAATCTGATCGAATGAAAAGACTGGACCCGCACGTATCAGCTGGCCGCCTTTCGGGGGCATGTCGGGTCGGAGCTGGAGTATCTTCCCTACGCAGCGTCCTGACCTGCGGCGCCCTGGTTTGTCCGCGTTGAAAAATGGAGCTGTCGGATGGAGAGGTTTGATCAACGTCCTTTAGCGCAGCAACAAGACTCCCTGCAGCCCCGGCTGTGGCGCTCGAAGGACAATCGCGTCCTCGCGGGCGTTCTTGGCGGGCTGGCGGAACGCCTCGACGTCAATCCGACGACACTGCGCTGGTTCTCGGCGTTCGCCGCGGTCATGACGGGCTTCTTCCCGGCGATTGTCGCGTACCTCGTGCTGTGGGGAATAACCAGCACGCGTCCTTCCACCAGCGGCCTCCGCTAACAGGCTTACGTCGAAACGGATAGACGGGTTCCTCGCCAAGTACACGACGGAGATGGCATCCACCGCGCGCACTGCACGGGCGAAAATGCGAAGGAAGATCCCCGGCGGGATCGAGTTCGTTTACGACAACTACAACGCGCTCGTTTTCGGGTTTGGTCCGACTGAGCGCCCATCGGATGCAGTACTGTCGCTGGCAATCATGCCGAGCTGGGTCACGCTGTGCTTTCTCAAGGGAGCAACACTGGCAGACCCGAAGAGAATCCTCAAAGGGAGTGGCAGTACCGTCAGGAACGTGCGGCTGATCCCGCCGATCCATCTCGATCACCCAGACGTCCAGCGTCTCATCACCGACGCAATTGGCGGGGCCAGCCCGGGGTTCGCAGGCGACGGTGCTCCACGAACGATCATCAAATCCGTCTCCGCGAAGCAGCGTCCCCGCCGCCCCCGCAGCGCTGTTTCTTGACGCCTGCTGTGCGGAGTCCTACGTTCGACGCGTCAGGATTCCAGTTCCAGGATCGCCTCCTTCGTCCCGCCTTCCCACCATGCAAAGACGCAAAGTCGTAAGCCTTCTTGGCGCGGCCCTCGCGCTTCCGTTCCTCCCGCGGAATGTCGAGGCCGCACTCGCATTCGGTGAACGCCTCCACCTTCATCTCGGCGACGTTCCGTTCAGGACATTGAACCGCGAACAGCAGGCGCTGGTGACGATGATCGCCGAAATGATAATCCCCGAGACGGATACGCCGGGTGCGACGAGCGTGAAGGTCCCCGAGTTCATCGATCTTCTACTGAGCGAGTGGGTGTCGGACGACGAGAAGGCGGCGTTTCTCGCGGGACTCGCGGACATTGACACGCGGTCCGCGCCCTTAGGTGCGCCGCGTTTCGTGAATTTGCCCGCAGCAAAAAAAGTGGAGCTGCTGACGGCACTCGATGAAGCGAGACGCGACAAGGCGGGCGCCGGCCTCGCGTTCGGCCGTCTCAAGGCGCTCACCGTATACGGCTACTTCACATCGAGGCCGGTGCAGCAGGACATTCTCAAGACGCAGATGTTCTTCAACGGCTACGACGGAAACGTCCCCTTCACGCCGAGGGTCTGACGATGGCCGATACCTATGATGCGATCGTCGTCGGCTCGGGAGTTTCAGGCGGGTGGGCGGCAAAGGAGCTGACGGAGCACGGTCTCAAGACAATCGTTCTCGAGGCGGGGCGCCCGATCGATCCGGCTGTCGACTATGTCGAGCACGTGATGCCGTACGAGAAGCGTTACCGCGGAATGGGCAACCGCAACCAGATCGATCGCTATCAACCCATCCAGAGCCAGTGCGGCGCTTGCGACGAATACGCCAGCAAGTTCTTCGTCAACGATCTCGACAATCCATACTCGACTCCCGAGGGCAAGCCGTTCTCGTGGATACGCGGTCGCCAGGTCGGCGGAAAGTCGATCATGTGGGGCAGGTGCGTGTTCCGCTGGAGCGATCTCGACTACGAGGCGAATGCGAAGGAAGGCGTCGCCGTGGACTGGCCGATTCGCTACAAGGATATGGCACCGTGGTGGAGTCAGGTCGAAAAGTTCGTCGGCGTCCAGGGTCGCCGCGAAGGTCTGGCGCATCTGCCCGACGGCGAATTTCTGAAGCCGTGGCCGATGAACGCAGCGGAGCAGAAAGGGCGCGAAGTGCTGTTGACCAAATTCGGCGGCGAGCGGCTCATCACCAACATGCGACTCGCCGTGCTGACCGAGGATCATCTCGGCAGGCAGAAATGCCATTTGTGCGGGAACTGCTACCGCGGGTGCGTTACGCTCTCGTACTTCAGCAGCCTCAACTCCACGCTGCCAGCCGCGAAGAAAACTGGAAATCTTACGCTGCGTCCGTTCAGCGTGGTGCACAGCGTGATCTACGATCCACGCACGAAGAAAGCGTCCGGTGTTCGAGTGGTGGATGGCAATACCAAGGAGATGTTCGACGTCAAGGCGAAGGTGGTCTTCCTCTGCGCCGCAGCGCTCGAGTCCACGCGCATTCTGTTGAACTCAAGGACGGCGGAATTTCCGACGGGGCTCGGCAACTCGAGCGGCGAGCTTGGCCACAACCTTATGGATCACATCATGGGCGGCGGCGCTACGGGCACGCTTCCCTGGGCGAAGGATCGCCGGGAAGTTGGCAGGCGTCCCGACGCGATCTATGTCCCTCGCTTCAGGAACGTGAAAACGAAGCATCCGGATTTTCAGCGCGGCTACGGTTTCGAGGGACGGGCCGAGCGTGCGGGATGGAATCGCGGATCGCACATGAACGGATTCGGGGCGGGCTTCAAGAAATCACTGATCGGCGATCTCGGCCCGTGGGAGATGTCGTTCGACGGATTTGGCGAGATGCTGCCGCGCCATGAGAACTACATCGAGATCGATCCGCACCTGGTCGATGCGTGGGGGATTCCGGCGCTGCGCGTGAACTGCGCCTACAGCGACAACGAGCTGAAGATGCAGCAGGACATGGTTGTGACAGCGACCGAGATGCTCGAGGCGATGGGTGCGACGGACATCCGGACGTTCAAGGAAGACAACGCCCCGGGACTCGTGATCCATGAGACCGGCACGGCGCGAATGGGCCGCGACCCGAAGACATCGGTGCTGAATGCGCACAACCAGGTTTGGGATGCGCCGAATGTCTTCGTAACCGACGGCGCGTGCATGACCTCGAACGCGAATCAGAATCCGAGCATCACGTACATGGCTCTGACGGCCAGAGCGGTGGATTACGCTGTGGGTCAGATGAAGAGGCGAGAGCTGTAGCGGGGATAACGAAGGCGTTACGGACCTCTCGGTCCCGATGGCGGTCCGACTTGCGCGACGTCAAGCGATCGTGTGGCGGGTAAACCCGGGCTGTTCGCCCTCGGCCAAACCAGGTCGTTGACGGCTGAAAACTCATCGATGAGCCAAACGGAAATTCTCACAGAGAACCTCAAGCTGATGCTGCAAACGCCGCAGCAGGCTCTCGCGTCGGTCGAAGCAATGAGTCCCGCCGACAGGGCGGAGGTGTCGCCCGATTGGCTCGCGCAGGTGAAAGCCTCGACAGCGGCGGATCCGTGGCTGCATGGCTTCGTGGTGACGCATCGAGCGAGCGGCGCTGTGATCGGGAGTTGCGGTTACACAGGCCCACCGGGCTCCGAAGCGGTAGTGGAGATTGCTTACGGCATCGGTCCGGCTTATCAGGGACGTGGGTATGCCACTGAGGCGGCACGGGCGCTGATCGCCTTTGCGTTCGGCAGCGGCCGAGTACGGCTGGTCCGCGCACACACCAGGCCGGAGGAGAACGCTTCGACGCGGATTCTCACCAAATGTGGGTTCGAGAAGTTGGGTGAAGTGATCGATCCGCAGGACGGATTGGTCTGGAGGTGGGAAGTGCGGCCGACCAACGAGCAGTTGTAACGACAGAGATCAAGCCGGCCCGGGCGCCCGGCCGTCGAGCAAAACTAGAAACTAAGTTATCCCCACATACGTAGGGGCCCTTCAATCGGCGGGTTACGCCGATAATGACTATTAACATAGTTATCCGAGAAGAGGGCCCATGACCCGCACGACGAACGCGAGAATAGCCGGCTTCACATTCCTCTTATATATCGCAGTCGGCGTCACCCAGATGGTGGTGGGTGGGCCGATGGGAGGGGATGACACCTCCGCGAGGTTAGCACTCATCGCCCAACACGCGTCGCGAGCGCGGGTCAACATCCTGCTCGGGCTGGTCATCTGGTTGACGGCCATTACACTCGCCGTTTCGCTGTACGCCATCACTCGCGACGAGGACCGCGACGTCGCCGTGCTTGCTCTGTGTTGTCGGGTTGGCGAAAGCATGCTCGCCGCAATCGGCATTATCGCATCGCTCGGACTCCTTTGGCTCGCAACGGGCGGAGCCGGGACAAGCGCACCGGACGCAGCGGCGGCGAACGCGCTCGCCGGGTTTCTGATGAAGCTCGGTGGCTGGAACACGATCATCGCCGCGACCCTCTTTGCCGTCGGGAGCACACTCTTCTCATGGCTTCTTCTGCGCGGCCGGATGATTCCCGTTTCACTCGCGTGGCTGGGTGTCGTCGCGTCGGTTCTGCTGGTCGTGCTCCTTCCCCTGCGCCTCGTGGAAGCGGTTAGCGGTCCGGTCACTCAGCTCATGTGGCTACCGATGGCGGCGTTCGAGATTCCCCTCGCATTCTGGCTGCTCATCAAAGGCGTCGGCACGCCTGCGCGCAGGGAGTCGGCCTGACGCTGCTTCCGATACACATTATCACCGGACTCATTGCAATCGCCTCTGGTTTTGTTGCGCTATTTGTCCTCAAGGGAGGAAAGCTGCACCGCAAGAGCGGGACGGTCTTTGTCTACTCGATGCTCATCCTGGGTGTCACTGGTGCGGTGATCGCTGTCCTGAAATCCCAGCCGGCCAACATAATCGGAGGATCGATTGCCGTTTATTTCGTGACTACAGCTCTGCTCACGCTCCGCGGCCGCGATGAGAAGTCTCGCTGGACCGACGCGAGCGCAATGCTGATTGCCATCGTTATTGGTTTCTTGAGTCTCAGGCTCGGTCTCCAGGTCTATCACAGTGCCAGCGGCAAAATTGACGGAGTGCCGCCCGCCCCTCTCTTTGTCTTTGGCGCTGTGGCGTTCCTGGCAGCGGCAGGCGATCTGCGCATGATGCTGGTACGGGGCTTTCATGGGAAGCACCGCATAGCAAGGCACGTGTGGCGGATGTGCTTTGCACTGTTCATCGCCAGCGGCTCGTTCTTTCTTGGTCAGGCGAAGGTGTTTCCGAAGCCAATACGCATCATCCCCTTGCTGGCGATTCCAGCGCTGATGCCGCTGGTGCTGCTGATCTACTGGATGGTGCGCGTGCGGTTCACGAAATGGCGGCCTTCAACAACGGGCGTGCTCGAGATGACTCAGAATCAGCAGGAGTCTAGGCGGGCATCTGCGCGCGTCGCTCGGCACAAGCGTTGACGCGCGCCAGAATGCGCTTGTCGGCCAGCCGGTCGGGCCAGTCGGAAAACTCTGGAGTCGGGCCGTTCCACTCGATCTCGTTCACGTCGGAAAAGAGCGGCGCGTTCGTTCTGAGGTTGGCGAGCGTTTTGAAAAGCATCGCCTGTTCGCGCGCCGCCCCAAGGACTTCCGGAGGAAACGATTCAATCGGCCCGTGCCGGTTCAGCAACGCCGCGGCTGTGGTCTTGCCGATTCCAGGAATGCCGGGGTAGCCATCCTGGGCATCGCCAACCAGCGCGAGCAAGTCGGGAATGAGGGCGGGCTCGACACCGAATTTCGCGCGCACACCCTCGGCGTTTCGAATCTTGTTCCCTTTGCGGATGATCTGCACGACTCGGTCGCCGCGGACGCACTGCGCGAGATCCTTGTCGTTCGCCCAGATGCACACTTTATTGACACGAGGATCATCCGCCGCAATTCGCGCGGCCGAAGCGAGCCCATCGTCGGCTTCGAGCTCGACCATCGGCCAGACCGCGACGCCCATCGCCGCGAGCGCATCCTCCAGCGGCTGAAACTGCGTCCACAGGTTTCGCTCGATTCCTTCTCCCGTCTTATAGTCCGGCCAGAGATCGTTTCTAAAGGACTCGATCACGTGGTCCGTGGCGACGCCGATGTGTGTCGCGCCTGTCTCGATCATCTCCAGCACGGAGTGGAGGACTCCGGCAACGGCGCCGAGGGGTTTGTCGTTTCCCTTGTTGAACCGGCGCTGCCCGTAGAAATGCCGGAAGAGCTCGTACGTTCCGTCGACAACGTGGACTATCATACCGCCGAAAGTCCGGAGGCCGGAATCAATCGCTCGTCATGATGAACAGGGGTGCGCCGTCGAAGTCGTAGATCGGCCGCAGGCGGTCCGTGTTGTAGTACTTCTTGACATCGACGACTTTTTTCTCCGACGTCACGCTCGTGATCGGAACGCTGTCGTAGAAGCCTTTGTGGACGCTCACCAGACGGCCGAACTCCCTCTTCATAATGAGGTCGAGCGCGAGATTGCCGAACGCCATCGGTACGATCGAGTCGAGCGCGTCGGGATCACCCGAGCGAACGAGATAGCCGAGCCGCTGGTTGACGACGTCGATACGGCGGCCGTTGTTGTATTTGGGTGAGTACTCCTTGAGCGCGGACGCCACTTTGTCGCCGATGCCGCCGAGCTTACGGTGTCCGAACATATCCTTCTCTTCGCTCTCGAAGCTCATTCCCGCGTGCGACGCGAGGTTCGCGCCTTCGGACACGAGCGCCACCGAATACTTGCTCGGATTCCGGTTGTGGTCGTACACCATTAGCTCGGTAAGATGCTCGACGTCGGCGGCGTACTCTGGGATGAGGCACCGGTCGGCCGCGCCGGCCATCGTTGGCAGAAGCGCCGTGAAGCCTGCATATCTCCCGAACACTTCGATGACGAGAAAGCGCTCATGCGACCCTGCCGACGTGCGAAGCCGGTGGGTGAGCTCGATCGTGCGCGTGACACACGTGCTGAAGCCGATGCAGTAGTCGGTGCCGTACACATCGTTGTCCATCGTCTTCGGGATGGCCACGACGTGCAGTCCTTCATCGTGCAGGCGCTTGCCGTAGCTGAGCGTGTCGTCACCTCCGATCGGAATCAGAACGTCGACTCCGATGTGCTCGAGGTTCCGCAGGATGTCCTTGGTGACGTCGTTGGTTTTCTCGGTGTAGCCCGTGAGGTGCGCCGGGACCCGCGCGAGTGGCAGATGGCTTGGCCGCGTGCGAGAGGTGTGGAGGAAGGTGCCGCCGGTGCGGCCGGCGCGATTTACGTCGGACTCCGTGAGCACCTGCACGTTGTCGGAGTTGTCGACACCGGCCTCGCGGCTGTAATCAACAAGTCCGGCCCAGCCGCGCCGAATGCCGACGACGCGGTAACCTTCGCGCAGCGCGCGGATCGTGATCGCTCTGATCGCAGGGTTCAAACCGGGGACGTCGCCCCCGCCGGTGAGGATCGCGATCGTACGGGTGTTCGGCATGGTCCAAAATTAGCGGAGACAAAGGCGCGGGGGGAGTAAAGGTCCCTATGCGACTTAATCGATCTTAAGGCAACTGATCAGCCTGACCGTCTCATCCGGAGGCCGCCCATTGCTGGATCTCCTCCCCGCGCTGCGCGCATTCACCGGCAAAGATTTGGGTGCGTAGCCATCTGAACCGAGAATATCCGGCATGAGAGAACCCTGCTCGCATGTGCGTTGACGCGGAATCCTGCTCCGCGCGAGGATGGGCTGCGTTCAGGGAGTTGTCACTGACCGACGGGAGTTCCGCACCATTGCGGAGAACATCGCGCCGTACACGCGGTGGTGACGCGACGGTTGTCTCAGCTGCCTAGCTTCGTCCAGATGACGATGGCGCCGCAGCTGTTCTTCCAGAGCTGGTACTGCGCCGGAACCGCGGCGTCGGAGTAGATCTCGATGCCGAGGATTTCATGCGGTCTCACGACGACATCGATGTCTTCGGCGGCGAGGCCGCGCATGAGAAGTCCGTCGAAGTAGACCGCGGGAGTGCACCAGTCGCCGGTACCGCCACGCATCTGGAAGCTCGTCTCATCGTGCGCGCTGGGGTCAAGGCGCACCCCTAACATGGTGCGGAAGATGTCCGAGGTAACGATGGGCAACCGCTTCTCGATCTCCATGGCCGTCAGAAAACGGCCGGCAGCGGTGTGGCGGCGTTCTTCGAAGCCGCTCTGCTCGAAGCGGGAGCGATGCGCAGCTACGACTCTTACCGTGTCCAGCACAGCCTTCATGGTGGACAGCGCCGTCCACACGGGCGGAGCACCCACGACGACATCCACGGGCCTGCGGTCGGGATAATATCCAACCGAGCGGACCTCGAGCATTCGCGTACCGACAGGCGCGTTGTGAAGAGTCCACTCGCCACTTTCGTTCGTGCGCGTTTGCGGGCCGTCGATGATGCTCACGCGCGCACCCGACAGTGGCTGGCCGCCGGCATTGATGACAGTTCCCCTTAGATGTCCATCGCCGGTATGCAGCCGGCGGGGCACGGGTGCGAGGGTGTCGGCGCTCGCCGATGTGTCGCCCATGACAACCGTTCGTGCCGGCCCCACGTACAACTCCCTTCGCAGAAACCCCTCCGCCGGAACCTCCACCTCGATGCGGTCCGTGCTGTCCGCACTGCGACTCGCCATGAGCCTCATCATCCCGGCATTCGGCACATTGCACAGGGCAAACCAGCCGTTCTGCCCCGTTGTGGCGACGAGATGCGGGATGTTGCGGACGACTCCCTCGTGCGTGAACGAATACTCGAGCCACTCCGCTCTCACCGTTGCGCCCGCGGCAGGCGCGTGGTCCCGCGCGTCGCGGACGATACCCACGACGAGAGCGCCCGAGCTCGCTTCTGGTTTCCCGCCGCAGATGGCGGCGCGAAGCCTCCCCGGTGAGGGGATCGCCAGATCGGCGCGCACCGGACGGTGCCTGTCGATGCGGACTTCGCGCACAAGGGGCTCTACGCCAAGCGAATCGAGCATCGGGTGAAAGAAGCCGAGCATGTAGTGCCCGTCCGGCACGTCGCCGAGCTGGAATCGTCCCGTGGAGTCGGATACTGCTGTGCGGCCGAAACGATTCCGGGTATCCGCGGCGACAAGCTGCACCATCGCTCCGACGAGCGGCCCATGCGCGATGCTGTCGCGTACGACGCCACTGACTATCGCGCCGGGCGCGGGTCGAGGCGTATCCGGCGTCTGCGCGATGGCGACTCGCGCGAGCGTTAAAACGAAAAGGGCCAGCCGGAATCGCATGCGATACTCGCTCGCGGATCGGATAATAATCAACATACACGTGGGCTTGAGTCACGCGAGGGCTGCCCGGTATAAGGCTTCGCGGTGGCGGTGGGTGGCTGATCAAAGAGGGCAAGCTGCGCGACGGGATTCGCCATTCGCTCGACAGGCAACTCCCCCACGCGCCGCATTCAACCGAGTCATTTCGCGAGAAATGGTCGCGCGCATCGACTGATAGTGCGATACTAACCTTGCCTCGTGATACGGATCGTCCACCATGGCTCCGCGACTAAACTTCGCTCCTTTTTCGCGCGATGAGCATTACAAATGTGGTTGTTGGAATACTCGGGGCCATCATGGTCCTGATGGTCTGGCACGAACTGAAGTGATCGGCGCGCGGCTGAGACATACGTGCTTTTCCCTCCTCGCCCTCGCCGCGTGCACTACAGTGGCGCCGCCGCCGAGCCTGGTCTGGAACGACGAGTTCGACGGACCGGCGGGCTCGACGTTCGACCGCGCGAAATGGGTCGCCGATACCGGCGGAAGCGGCTTCGGAAACCAGGAGCGCCAGTTTTACACGACGCGCACCGGGAACGTAGTGCTGGACGGCAATGGGCACCTCGTCATAACCGCGCGTCCCGAGACGCCATCCAGCGGATACGCGTGTTGGTACGGGAGCTGTGGTTACTCGTCGGCACGACTCAAGACTCAGGGACTCTTCGCTCGCGCGTATGGGCGCTTCGAGGCACGCATCCTCATCCCGCGCGGGCAGGGAATCTGGCCCGCGTTCTGGATGCTCGGCGCCGACATTGATGTGATCGGATGGCCGGAGGGGGGCGAGATAGACATCATGGAGAACATCGGACGCGAGCCCCGTGTCGTGCACGGCACGGTGCACGGTCCGGGCTATTCTGGGTCAGTGAGCATCGGACGGGCCGACACGCTTCCGAGCGCCGCATACGCTGACGACTTTCACGTTTTTTCGGTCAAATGGCAGCCCTCCGAGATCCGCTGGTACGTTGACGGTCGCCTATATAATCGCATGACCCCCGCGGACCTTCCGCGCGGCACGGCGTGGGTGTTCGACAGTCCCTTCTTCATTCTGCTCAACGTTGCTGTCGGCGGAACCTGGCCTGGGGATCCGGACGGATCGTCGACGTTCCCTCAGCAGATGCTGGTGGATTATGTCCGGGTGTACAGCGAGCCTTCACCACCTCCAGCAGCTGCCCGGCGCCGAATAGAATCGGCGCATCTTGTCGATCCTGAGGGCGCTGGTTCGTCGCCTGGTAGACCCCCGAAATGAAGCTTACCGTGAAAGTGTCGTCTTCAAGAAAGAACACCCAGCCGGCCGGACTGACCGTGCAAACCTATCTGGCGTCGCTGCCATCCGATGTTCGCTCAGCAGTCCGGAAGCTTCGCGAAGCCATCCGCGCCGCGGCTCCCGGCGCCGTCGAGAGCATCAGCTACGGAATCCCCGCCTTTAAGCTCGACGGACAACGCCTCGTTTACTGCGCCGGCTGGAAAAGCCACACCAGCCTCTACCCGATTACCGCGGGAGTCAGGCGCGCGTTCGCGGGGGAGCTCGACGGATATAAGACCTCAAAGGGGACGATTCGATTTCCATTGACCAAACAGCCATCGTCGACATTCGTGAGGAGATTCGTGAAGGCACGGGTCGCCGAAGTGCGAGGAAAGGACAATGCTTGATGCGGGTCGAGTTGAAACCATGAAAGTCATGCTGTTTGGAGCGACCGGCATGGTCGGTCAGGGTGTGCTCCGCGAAATTCTACTGGATCCCGCGGTCAGCGAGGTTCTCGCTGTCGGCCGTAGCGCCACAGGTCAGCGGCACGAGAAGCTGCGAGACCTGGTGGTGCCGGACGTCGCGAATCTCTCCGCTGTCGAAAAGGATCTCACCGGATTCGACGCGTGTCTGTTCTGTCTCGGCGTCTCCTCGGCCGGGATGTCAGAGGAGCGGTACGCAAAACTTACATATGACCTCACGCTTGGCGTCGCTCGCACGCTCGCACGTCTCAACCCACGCATGACATTCATCTACGTCTCGGGCATGGGCACGGACAGCAGCGAGCGCGGACGTGTCATGTGGGCGCGCGTGAAGGGGAAGACGGAGAATGCCCTACTGAAACTGTTCAAGGCGGCGTACATGTTCCGTCCCGGGGTGATCGTGCCACTTCACGGCATCAGGTCGAAGACGACCTGGACTCGACTCGGGTACGCGCTGACGAAACCGATACACCGTCTGTTGATCACGCTCTTGCCAAACTATGTCACGACCACCGAACAGCTCGGGCAAGCGATGATTGCGGTCGCGCGAAAGGGATACCCGAAACCGATCCTCGAGACGCGGGATATCAGCAGCGTCCGCGCTTAGCCAGGGTCCCCCCCCAAAAGATGGTCGTCGCTTTCGAGCTCGACGGTCAGAGATTCTCGGCGCTAAACGGCGGACCGATATTCAAGTTCAACGAGGCTGTCTCGCTCGAGATCAACTGCGAAGACCAGGAAGAGATCGACTACTGCTGGAGGAAGCTATCGGCCGGTGGTGATCCCAAAGCGCAGCAGTGCGGCTGGCTGAAGGACAGATTCGGGATTTCGTGGCAAGTCGTCCCGAGGGCGTGCTCGGGCGTTAGCTGGATCTAGTTAGCGGTGGCGGCGGCGACCCACGGGTCGCGCGCCATCCACTGCTCGTCCGGCGCGAAAAGGAACACCATGCCGCCCTGAGCGATCTTTGGAAGAAGCTCCCGGGCGCGTTGCTGCTCCATCGCGGGACAGCCCTCGCTCCGTCCAGCTTTGCTCGGCGTGACATACGGCGCGCCGTGCGCAACCACGCCACGCGAGAGTGCGTTGTCATTGAAGCCGGCGGAGACACCCTTCAATCGCAACCCGATCGAGCTGTATCCGCGGCCTCCGGTGTGGCCGTGGAAAGCGTACGTGGCCTCAGCGAGGTAGAGCCCAAGCGAGGTCGCTGCGCTGCCGAATCCATTGGAAAAGCGGGTCGGAACCCCATACTGCGTGTTCGAAGACCCGCGGCCGTGAGCAACCGTGAAGGGTCCTTCGACGATCTGTAGCGAGCTCATATCAAAGACGTAGCCGCGCGGCTCGGTGCTCGGTATCCCATAATCCACGAAGTAGAGAAGCGGCTTCCTGACCTCGTCTGGATGCGCAGCCTTATAGGCGAAATAGCTGCGGAAAGCCGTCTCCAGCGCCTTGGGGTGGCTCAAAGGACGCACCGTTCTCTCGAACGTACGAAGCGCGTCGGTGATCTTGGCTGCGATAGCGGCTGCCGTTCCGTCGGCTGGGCTTTTCGGGGACGTTGCAGACACAAATGTGACGGCGGCCTGGAGAATCGGGCCGTTCTCACTTGGTCCCGGCACCAGCCGGGCGCCTACGAGAATCAAGGCGACGGCGCCGAGAAGCCCCTTCATCAGATATGCGCGCTGCTCCATTCGGTTCTCATCCCACAGCGCCGCGGCGCCGACATATATGACAAAGTAGACGAGTGGACTAGACCACTTCTCAAGAACGAAATATACCCACCGACTTCCTTATGTTCAGGGACGAATGTCCCTTGGTGCCGTCACCTAACGAATCGCCCCGCGACCAGGCACTTTTTGGAACAAATGGGCGCACCTGGAAAACGCCGTTGGACCCTGATCGCGACCATCCTTGCGTCGAGTATGACCTTCATCGACATGACAGTCGTGAACGTCGCACTCCCAGCTCTCCAGAAGGAGCTTCAGGCCACGATCACCGACGTCCAGTGGGTGGTGGAAGCCTATGCGCTCTTTCTGGGAGCCCTCATTTTAGTTGGTGGCTCGCTCGGCGACCAGTTCGGCCGCAGAAGAATCTTTCTGATCGGCGTCGCGGCGTTTACGGCCGCATCGGTATGGTGCGGTTTCGCGACTTCGGCTCGTATCCTCATAATCGGCAGGGCGCTACAGGGGATTGGTGCCGCGTTTCTGGTGCCGGGAAGCCTCGCCATCATCAGCGCTACGTTCGACGATGCTGAGCGCGGCCGCGCGATCGGCACCTGGTCTGGATTCAGCGCCATCACGACTGCCATTGGGCCCGTCATCGGCGGCTGGCTGATCGAGAATGTCAGCTGGCGCTCGGCTTTCTTTCTGAATGTGCCGATCGCGGCGATCGCGGTTTTTCTGTCGCTCCGATATATGGATGAGAGCCGAGATCCTTCGCGGACCGGCGGTGTGGACTGGATGGGGGCATCGCTCGCCGTCCTGGGGTTGGGGGGATTCGTGTTCGGGTTGCTCGAATGGCCGCCACTCGGACCAGGGCATCCGCTGGTCGTTAGCTCGCTCGCGGTCGGCGCGGTCTGTCTCGGTCTTCTCATAGTGGTGGAGAACAAAGCGCGGAGCCCGATGATGCCGCTGCATCTCTTCCGGTCCCGAACGTTCACGCTCACGAACGCGCTTACACTGCTACTGTACGGGGCGTTGGGAGTGGTGTTCTTCCTCGTGCCTCTCCTGCTGATTCAAGTCGAGGGGTATTCCGCGACTGCAGCCGGCGCCGCGTTCGTGCCGTTTCCGATCATCATGTTCGCGCTGTCGCGATGGTCCGGAGGACTGGTTGCCCGCACTGGCCCGCGTCTTCCGCTGACGGTCGGCCCCCTAATCGCCGCGCTCGGCCTCGCCCTTTTCGTGCGTGCCGGAGTCGGCGCGTCATACTGGTCGACGATCTTTCCCGCCGTCGTCTTGCTCGGACTGGGGATGGCCATCACCGTCGCACCTCTCACGACCACTGTGATGGCGGCTGTTCCCTCCGATCACGCGGGTGTCGCATCGGGAATCAATAACACCGTCGCGCGTGTCGCGGGGCTGCTGGCGATCGCGGTTTTTGGAGTCGTGCTGGTTCGAGGCTTCGACGGGGAAATAAAACCCCGGCTCGAGCGGCTGCAGCTGTCTCCCGTGGCAAAAGATGAGATCGAGAAGCAGCTGCCGAAGATGGCTGGGGCCGAGCTCGACTCAGCCTCACTCGACGTCGAACAGCGCTCTGCGGTGAAGACGTCGATCGACCAGGCATTTCTTTCTGGCTTCAGAGTCGTTGTGATCGCAGCCGCGGTACTCGCGCTCGTGGCGGCCGGATTGGGCGCCGGAGTGCGTGATCCTCTCACTCCCAATCGGGGGACATGATGCATGCTGAATTTCTCGTCTTGAGGTTGGTTCACATTCTGAGCGCCATCTTTTGCTCGGCAGCGGATTATTTACGACCTTTTTCCTGGTCCCGGTTCTGACCGGATCCCCCGCGGTGATGGGCCAGGTGTCGGAAGGACTTCAGCGGAAGCGATTCTTTTCGGCCCTTCCAACAGCTGCGATTCTTACGGTAGCGAGATACGTGTAGCCACATTTCCCAGCTGCCTGCACCGTCCACGACGGGCGCTTATCTGGCCTCGAACAGCGATCTGAATGCGTTCCTGACAGTAATCCGCCGGAGGTACTGGAGCTCGTCGGCAGCGAAAGGAACGGGCACCATTTTGAAGAATTCCGTCAGAGCGTTGTGCGCGACGGTGTTGTCGAGCGCCAGCAGATCGAGCAGGCTCGAGGTCACGGGTGGATTTGGGATCAGACGTTCGGCGAGTGCAACTACTGGTCGCAGAGCCTTTACGGGTACTGGCACCAGCTTTCGGTTGATGCCCATCGTCGCAAGAATGCGTTCGGTCATCTCCCGTAGCGTGAGAGGAACGGCACCACCGAGGTCGTAGCTCTGATTCAGCGTCTCTTTCTTTTCGAGCGACAGGCGAATGCAACGCGCGACGTCGTAGACGGCGATCGGCTGAAAGCGCGCCTTCCCGGCGCCAGGCAGCGGAAAAATCCCGGGCGTCAGCTTGATCAGGCGTCCCAGCACGTTCACGAACTGATCCTCGGGTCCGAAGATCACGGACGGGCGCAACACCGTCCATCGCAGTCCGCTCGTCTTTATCGATTCCTGCGCCACGCCCTTGCTGTGCAGAAATGGATACGGTGATCTGGGGTCGGCGCCGTTCTGCGACATGAAGATCACCCGCTGGACGTTCTCCGCCCTGGCAGCCGAGATCAGGCGCTCGGTAGCGGCGGTGTTCGTGTCGGAGTACTTCTCGTTTTTCTTCTCGATCGCTATCGCCGCAAGGTGAACGACGGCGCCGCAGCCGTGGAGCGAGCTCCGCAGGACGGTGGCGTCCCGGACGTCGCCTACTCGAAACTCCACCGGCAGCTGGCCGAGCACCATCGCCGCCTTGGCGGGATCCCTGACCAGCGCCCGCACCTGCCAGCCATTTTTCGATAACTCTCGGCAGGTATGGATGCCGACCAATCCGGATGCCCCGGTTATGAGGATCGGCTTTTTCTTGTCAGCCGAGAGGGCGAGCGGCTGCTCGGCGATGGCGGTCGCCGGTCCTTCACTCCCATATGACGAGGAATACGGACCGCGTCCGCTCATCAATCCTTGCGGCCGCGGTCCACGCCGCGCGTGCCTCGCACGACAATCCGATAGATGAGGAGGACTATCCCCATGGTGAGGAGGATGTGAATCCACCCGGGGGCGGTCGTGGTGAAAGTTACGAACGCCCAGATTGCAAGCATTACGATTGCCGCGATTATTCCCAAATCCATGGCTCGATTTCGTTGACCTTGAATGTGACGACCCGTAACTTCAAAGAGTCATTGGAGCAGCTGCTACAACAGAATATTTCGGCACCATCGTTGGGGCGGAGAACTCACTTTTTGAGCCAACAAGTCCTTCGGGTGGGTCCAATAAACTTTGCTGACGTCATGCCCCAGTGCGGGGAAGACGGTAGGCGGGGTGAGGGCCTCAAAAATTCGACCGGGCTTCAAAAAACCTCTCCGTCCCATTCTTACTATGAAGCTCCGCCCCTAAACCGGCGGAGCTTCTTTTTTGTCACAGCCACCCCTTCAAGCGGCGGCGCCTCACCATGTGCGATATCTTACCCTAAATATGCCCCGCGTAACAGTCACCCGCCGCGTGCGGTTCAACGCCGCCCACCGCGTTCATAATCCAGAGCTGTCTGAGGCCGAGAACTCGAGGCTGTTCGGAAAGTGCAACAATCCGAACTGGCACGGCCACAACTATACTCTCGACGTCTCGGTCGAGGGCGACATCGATCCCAAGACCGGATACGTCTGCGATCTGTCTCAGCTCAAGAAAATCGTGGAGCGCGAGATCGTCGACATCGTCGACCACAAGAATTTCAACCTCGACGTTCCCTTCATGAAGGGCATAATTCCGACTTCCGAGAACATAGTCTCCGCGTTCTGGAAGATACTTGCTCCCGAAGTGAAGCCTGGCAAGCTCGCCCGGCTCGTACTGTGGGAGACTGAAAACAACTATGTCGAATACACCGGCAAATAAGGAACCGAACCAGGAGCTGGAGAAGCTCGTCCGCCGCCAGCTCGAGCTGATCGGGGAAGATCCGACGCGCGAAGGTCTCGAGCGTACTCCGGCCCGCGTCGCCCTCTCCCTCAAGTTCCTGACGCAGGGCTACGCCTCATCGGCCGAGGAGGTCGTAGGGAGGGGAATCTTCAAAGAAGAGCACGATAACATGATCATGGTGCGCGACATCGAGCTCTACTCGCTGTGCGAGCACCACATGCTGCCCTTCTTCGGCAAGGTCCACGTGGCGTACATCCCGAACGGAAAGATCGTGGGGCTGTCCAAGATACCCCGGATCGTGGACGTCTATGCGAGGCGTCTCCAGGTTCAGGAGCGGCTGACGGAGCAGATCGCGGAAGGACTTTGCCGGGTGCTGAATCCGAGCGGAGTGGGGGTGGTGATCGAGGCGTATCATCTTTGCATGATGATG
>JBBQAV010000041.1:0-21228 GCA_038316775.1 Gemmatimonadales bacterium
GTATGGAGGACTTGGTCTGTCGCAAATGAGCTACATTCGCGCGATAGAGTTGGTGACGTCGAAGGATGGATCGATTACAGCGCTTCTCTCCGCGCATCAGTCGATCGGCGTTCCGCAGCCGCTGAAGCTGTTCGGCACCGAGGAGCAGAAACGCAAATACTTCCCACGCCTCGCGAAGGGTGCGATCTCGGCGTTCGCGCTGACGGAAGTCGATGCCGGATCTGATCCAGCCAACATGCGTTGCACCGCGACGCCGACTCCGGACGGAAAGCACTTCATCATCAATGGCGAAAAGCTGTGGTGCACCAACGGGACGCGCGCCGAGCTGTTCGTCGTGATGGCGCGGACGCCCGAGAAGGTGGTGAAGGGCAAGTCAATCAAGCAAATCACGGCGTTCATCGTCGAGTCGTCGATGCCGGGTGTCGAGGTCGTTCATCGCCTTCGGTTCATGGGACTCAAGGCGCTCGAGAACGGATTGATCCGCTTTACGAACGTGAAGGTCCCGCGCGAAAACATTCTCTGGGACGAGGGCAAGGGACTCAAGCTCGCGCTCGTCACGTTGAACACCGGCAGACTCACGATTCCGGCCGGCTGCGCGGGCGCGGGAAAGCAGATGGTCTCGATCACCCGCAAATGGGCGAACGAGCGTGTGCAATGGGGCCAGCCGATCGGCAAGCACGAAGCCGTCGCGCAAAAGCTCGCGCGCATGACTGCTTACACCTTTGCGATGGAAGCGGTCGCCGAGCTGTGTACGGCGTTGTACGAGCAGGGCGGATACGATATCAGGCTCGAGGCGGCTATCGCGAAGCTCTACAACACCGAAGCCGGCTGGAGGATCATCGACGACACGCTGCAGATTCGCGGCGGCCGCGGCTACGAGACGGCAGAATCACTCGCGAGGCGCGGAGAGCCGGCGATTCCGGTAGAGCGGGCGATGCGCGATTTCCGCATCAATCTGGTCTTCGAGGGATCGTCGGAAATCATGCGGCTCTTCATCGCGCGGGAAGCTGTCGACTATCACTTCAAGCTCGCGTTCAACATCGTCAACCCAGAGTCCAGCTTCAAAGAGAAGCTTTCGGCGATGGCGGGCGCGACGCCGTTCTACCTCGCGTGGTATCCGTCGCGCTGGCTGAACGCGTCGCGGCTGAAGCGTTACGGGGAGTTCGGCAGGCTCGCCACTCATGTGCGCTACATCGAGCGCACCACCAGGCACCTCGGCCGCTCGATCTTCCACGCGATGGTCCGTTTCGGACCCAAGCTGGAACGCAGGCAGATGGTGTTGTTCCGCGCGGTGGACATCGGCGCGGAGCTGTTCGCGATGTCGGCGGCTTGCTCGCGGGCGCAGATGCTTGCGAAACAGGGGAGACCGGAAGCGGTGACACTCGCCGATGTGTTCTGCATGGAGGCGCGCGACCGGATCAAGGTGCACTTCGAGCAGCTGTTTGGCCCCAATGATCCCGCGCTCTACAAGCTCGCGATGGAAGTTCTTCGCGGCGAGCACGCCTGGCTTGAGCAGGGAATCGTATCGAGCGTCGCGATTGTCGACAAAACAAAGCGGCGCCCCCCTGAGGGAGGCGCCGCTCCAGGCCCCGCGTCACGTGCCGCGGATTCAGCTCCGGCCAAGGTGGGCGCTACACAGTAGCGTTACACGGTACTCGCAGATGCGACGGGTTTCGCGGTCAGGCCGATCGCCAGCATCACGATAGCGAGCACGCAGTGGAGTCCGATATCAGCGCCGCCGAGCGGAACCATGTTGAATCCGGTCGGAGACAGGAATCCGACGACGGTGAGAACCACGTAGATGGTTCCCCCTATGGTGAAGAACTGCTTCGACCCCGCCCAGCCGCGCGACGCAGCAAGACCCCAGGCTCCGAACAGCAGGTGGACGATGTTGTGGAGCAGGTTCACCGGGAACATACCGAGTACTTTGGCGGCAGTCGCGGGATCAGTCGGCTGCATCGCCATTCCGCCCGGCGCGATAAAGCCGAGGATCGCAAGGAGGATGAACACGGCGCCGAAAACCGCCGCCAGCTTTTGAATCGTGGTATCCATGTTGTGCATCTCCTGTTGTTGGATTGCGCGTTGTTACGCTGTGCCGCGCGCCCTAACGTAACACCCTCTGAGTTTTCCGCCACAGCGCATGTCCGCCGTCTGTTTGCGCACGCTCGCTCGATCTTCGCGCGACCGCGGTTGCGCGGCTCGAGTGTATCGCGCTGGTCGGTCGGCGAGCCTGTCCTCTTCGGGACAGCGCCTATCGCTCGCCCATCGATGGACTTGTCTCAGGATGCCCTCAGAGGACATCCTCGCCTCCCTCCCAATCGGGATCTGTCGCAGCGGCGACGCGGGCCCCTGAAGGGAAGATCACGTGAGCGCGGCACTCACTTCGGCGCGCGCGCGGGTGACCGGAAACGAGTCCGCGTGGTAGCTGCGGCGCCTGAGTAATTCTCGGGCGAGACGATCCCAAACCTACAAAAGTGTGCCGCGAAGGATTACGAGAGCGACGTAGAAATAGATCGAGAGACCGGTGACGTCCACGAGCGTGGCGACGAAGGGGGCAGATGCGCTCGCCGGGTCGAAGCCCAGGCGCTGAAGGAGGAAGGGCAGCATCGATCCGGCGAGCGAGCCGAACGTCACCACTCCGACGAGCGCGACGCCGATCGTCAGCGCGAGCAGGTTCGGGTGCGGATACTCGCCGATCCCAAGGTGCTGCCACAGCAGAATGCGGCCGATTCCCATTAGCCCGAGTATCGCGCCGAGCATGAGGCCGGAGGGAAGCTCGCGAAGCAGGATCCGCCACCAGTCGCGCAATTTTATTTCGCCGAGCGCGAGCGACCTGATGATGAGGGAGGTCGCCTGAGATCCGGAGTTTCCTCCGGAGCTGATGATGAGCGGTACGAACAGCGCGAGCACCACCGCTTTCTCCAGCTCTCCTTGAAAGTGACCCATCGCGGTGGTCGTCAGCATTTCGCTCAGAAAGAGCGCCGCGAGCCACGGGGCGCGCTTGCCGATCATCTGGAAGAACCCGATCTGCGTGTATGGCATGTCGAGCGCTTCCATTCCGCCGAACCTCTGGACGTCTTCGGTGTGCTCTTCGACGAGCGCGTCGATGACGTCGTCGACGGTGACGACACCCTGGATCACGCCGTTGTCGTCCACGACAGGGACCGCCACGAGGTCGTATTCGCGAACGAGCTTCGCAACCTCCTCGCGGTCCGCGGTGGCGGGCACCGTCTGCACTTCCTGCCACGCGATGTCGGAAACCTTCCCGCCCTCGGGCGCCGCCAGCAGCTCGCGCAGCGACATCACGCCCTTCACGCGTCCAGCCGCGTCCGTCGTGTAAATCGTGTTCATTGCCTCGAGCCGCTCCGATCTGGCGATTCGACGGACAGCCGCAAGTGCTTCGTCGACCGGGGTGTCCTCGGAGACCGAGACGAACTCGGTCGTCATCAGTCCGCCGGCTGAATCCGGATCGTAGGCGAGCAGCTTCTCCGTCTCGGCGCGCTCGGCTGCCGGAATCTCGGAGAGAATCTCCTCGCCGCGCTCTTCCTCGAGACCTTCCAGCGTGTCGGCGCGATCGTCCGGCGTCATCTCCGTGACTAGCTCGGCCGCCTGCCGGACGCTCATCGTCTCGAGCACTTCGCTGCGGAGATCCTCGTTCAGGTACTCGAGAACATCGGCGGCTCTCTCGACCGGCAGCGCCGACAGGAAGGGCCCCACCATTTCGTTAGGCAGCGCCTGCGCGACGTCCGCGAGATCCTTGGCGTGCAGCTCCTCGGTCTCGAGCGGTATCGCGTCGGGACTCTCCTCGAGCAGGACGAGGATGTCGGGCGCGAGCAGAGCACCTACCGTCCGCTCATCGGTCTCCTCGAACGGTGCGTTGTGGGTGGGCGTCTTCATGGCGCGATGGGGAGAGTGCGCCGGTCGTCCTTCATGTCTTCGACTTCGTATCCCGCGAGCGCGATCGCGTCGCGAATCGCTTCGGGCTTAACCGTCCCGTCGTGGTCGATTACTGCCCGGCCGATGGAGACGTCAGCCCGATCGATTCCTTCGACACCAGCAAGCGCTGTGAACACGGCGCGAACACAGTGCGCGCAGGTCATTCCGGAGATCGAAACGGTGGTCCTCATTTGGCATAATATAGTAGTCGCATCCCAGCGGACGGACGGGCCAATTTTATGAATGTTGGCGGCGTGCTACTAGTTGCAGTTGTCAGTCAGCGGTTCAGTTGCAGCCAGAAGCTAGTCGAGCCGATTGGCCGGCCTCGGAACCGGCGGATTTTTCTTTCTCGAGACGAACGTCTTCTCGAGAGCGGGAAGAAACTTGTCGTACCTCGAGCCCGGCTCCCACAGAACCCATCCGTCGTACCCTGAGTCGTACACTCCGCGCTTCTGCTCCAGGATCTGCTCCGGCCCATACTTCAGTTTTGTGCCGAGGCTGAACGCCTGCAGCCATGGCCGCACGTGCTCGCTCTTGATGCCGAGCTTCTCATCGCGCTCACGCGCACGCGAGATGGCGATGTGGATCACATCGTACGGAGCCGCGTTCGGATATGGAAGCTGGAACGACCCGGGAGGATAGTGCGACGGGTACACCATCGGCAACACGACATCTACCGACTGCGAGATCGGTTCCCACTTCTGGCCAACTTCCAGCGTGCCGCCGACGGTCGTGACGAGACCGAAGATGTCCGCGGTGGTCCTCACACCCATCTTCGCGAAGCGCGCGCGCGCGGCGCTCAGAAATTCCGCGAGCACCTGCGGCTTCGTGCGCCCGGCCTGCTCCGGGAACACCTGCGGCGGAAGACTCTTGTACGGCTCGGGGAATCGGATGTAATCGAACTGGATCTCGCCGAAACCCATCTTGATCGCCTCTTCCGCGACGCGGAAGTTGTACTCCCAAACCGCATTCGCGTACGGATTCACCCACGTCTGACCCTTCTTGTCGTGCCACGCGCTTCCGTCTGCTTTCCGAATGGTGTGATCGGGATTGTTGCGCGCGGTCACTGAATCCTTGAACACGACGATGCGCGCGACGGGGAGAATTCCATGCGCGCGAATCGTGTCAACGAGCTCCCGAAGATTGTGCGCCTTTACCTGAGTGCCGGCGTTCTTCTTCACCATCGGATCACTCGAGTCGTAATTGAGCCCGAACTCATCCTTCACATCGATGATGAGCGCGTTGATCTCGGTAGAGTCCGCGATTCCGATGAGGTGTTTCAGCCGCCGAGTGTTCGCGCCGAACCGGAAGACGTAGAGCCCGCGCGCCGGTAGCGTTCCCTTGATCAGGGAGTCCAGCACCGGTGGAGTCGGATGCTGCCTGGCCGACGAGACTCGCGCGACGGTATCGGTGTCTGCGACCACTCGCGCCGCCGGCAATGTGCTCACACCAGTCGGGTTGGTGTCGCTGTTGACCGCAACCGGGACTGTTTGGCGGTCAGGCGCTGCGCCACCCGCACCCTTCGCGGATGCTTCGTGCGTACCGGTGCAGGCAAGCACGGACGCCGCCGCCGCGGCTACCGCGAAGGTGATTTTCTGAAAATGCATTCTTGGATGTATGGAGGACGGGAGGAGACGGTCCAATTTAATCAGACTGGCGAGCAACGTCGCCTGTCCAGCGCATCGGTCGCGTCGAATACTACCAGTCCGGACCCATTTTGGTCCCCCTTTCCAGATATATTTGCCCCGATGCGCCGCACCTCAGTCGTCGTTCTCTCCCTCGCCCTCGCGGGCGCCTGCACACTCCCTCCCCCGCCTCCCCCGGTGGCGGAATTTCTGGTGTCGGCAGGCGACCAGACATACTGGGTCCGGAGCGACAATTCGGGAGTCCGAATCCGCGGGTCACCGCTCATCCTCGCCCGTACTGCCGGCCGCTACTACGAGATATTTGTCGGTGAGATCGACCGCTCCTTTCCACGGGCATTGCTGAGCGGAGAGCGAATCTTCAGCCGCGAGCTCGCAACCGGCGATTCGACCATCATCTTCGATGACACCGCGATCGTCCATCTGGCCGAGGAGTACCATCGCCAGCACCCTCGCGCGCCGCTGCTTGGACCTGATGATGATCCGGAAGACGACATCGACATCACCGCTGTCGGAGAAACGGACATCCTCAATATTCTCGGTCCTTACGTCGCGCTCGAACACCGGCTCTCGATCCAGCGCGCGGACGACCACGACATGGACGATACGGCGCGCACCGTGATCGATCTCCGCAACGGCAAGCCGGTCGCGCTCGACCGGATGCTGCGTGACTCCACCGTCCAGGAAGCAGCCGGTGAAGGCGGATTGGCGAATCGGCGGTGGAGACACGACGGATACGACGTCATCGCCCGCTACGACTCGTTGCACAAGGCGAACGCGTTGGCGCTGCGCGATCGCCGCGGACGCGAGTGGAAGCTCGGGCTCGTCGCGTCGAGCTTCGTGCAGATATTTTGGCTCGACAAGCCGAAAGTCGACGATCGGACGAGGCACGCGCTGGCGCGGGCGTTCAACGATGCGACCGCATACGGCGAGCGGATTCAGCAGGTTTCCCGTAAAGGAGCGCGTGTGAAATTGCCGGTCACAACCGCCGGACGGCAAACGTGACAAGATCGAAATCGCTTCAACGCACGACTTCCTCCGGGGAATCTCCGCGCTCCGTTCGCGAGACCCAGTACGAGACCGGGCAGCTCATGATGCCGCAGCACGAGAACGTGCTCGGTCACGTGTTCGGAGGCGTCATCCTCTCGATGATGGACACCACAGCTGCCGTCTCGGCAATCAGGCACGCGCGACAGCCGTGCGTGACGGTATCAGTCGACCGCGTTGATTTCCGGGAGCCGATTCAGGTCGGGGATCTCGTGATCATGAAGTCAAGCGTCAATTTCGTCGGAAGGACGTCGATGGAGATCGGCGTGAGGGTCGAGACCGAGAATCTTCTGACCGGGCTCAGGCGCCACACGAATTCGTGCTACCTCACGTTCGTCGCGGTCGACAGCAACGGGAAGCCGGCGACGGTGCCGCCTCTCAAGCCGGAGACGCCCGCGGAGATTCGGAGGTACAAAGCTGCGAAGGAGAGGCGGGAGAGGAGATTACAGGAGAGGATATCCGAGGGCAGAGGCTAACGGGCCAGATCTGAGCGAGGATTGAGCATCCACAAAACTGAAGTTGAGAGCTCTAAGCTTTGTCAGCTGGGAGTTGGGAGTCCGGCCGGCAGCAGTTTGGCACTCTGGATGAAGTTCTGTACGTCAGGCAAAAGGATTAAGCTCCAAGCTCCCGACTGACAAAGCTTAGTGCACTCAACTTCCCTATTCTTGTAGGCAGTCGTTCGGACCTGACCATGACTCAACGTTTTCCAACTTCAGTATTCTTGTGGGTAGTGTTTCACACTTGACCCGGAATCCGCAATCAGTGACAGTTGAGCTATGGAAAAAATCTTCACCGTAGAAGAAGCCAACCGCACTCTCCCGCTCGTCAGCCGGATCGTACAGGATCTTGTGCGCGACCACGAGGCGTGGGAGGACAAGGTTCGTGAGTTCGAGCTCGCGACTGTGGGAGCGAGCCCCGACCGTCCCGATGCGATCGCGGAGCTCCTTCAGTTCGAGGCGCAGCGGCTCGCGACCGAGATCGAGGGCTACATCGCCGAGCTGAACGAGCTGGGCATCGTCTGCAAGGGGATGGATACCGGGCTCGTTGATTTTCGCGGTCAGCTCGACGGACGCGAAGTCTTCTTCTGCTGGAAACTCGGCGAGCCGAGCGTGCAGTACTGGCACGAGCTCGACGCGGGATTTGTGGGAAGGCAGAAGCTGCAGTCGCTAGCGCTGACATCACACTAGAGAAATCATGGCAAGGAAGATCAGGCCGTTCCGCGGGCCGGACGGCACGAACTGGGGAGTCGAAGTTCAGGTGCCGGGAGCGAGCAACGCGATGATCGTGTTCCACCATCCCGGCGGCAAGACCGCGCGTCTCGAGCGCTACGCGTGGGACATCTGGAGCGGGCCGGAGTCGCGCAGCGTGACGTCCCGGGTGACCGTCGACAAAGTCATGGACTCGCTGACGGATGATAAGCTCGCGATGTTATTCAGGCGGTCGATGCCCGTCTCGAACAATCTCACCCGCGTCAATCGCGCGCCTTGAGTTCTTGGGCGGTTGGGATGTTCGCGGCCGGTCAGTCGGGCGAGGGGTCCTCTTCGCGGCTACGCTCACTTGGTCGGAGCCCCTAACAACGCTCCTTCGCTCCGCTCTGTCGCGGGTCTCCTCCTCGCGTTCGCTTTGCAAGCCGCTGCGAGGACCCCTCACCCTCCTTCCCTGTCGACCATCTCATCGCGTCCCAGTCTCGCGCGCTCTTGAAGCGCATGACGTTCGAGAGGGCCTCGCCGACCGCCCGCGCGATGATCTACATGTCGAGCGGCTCGAAGCTCAGTCGGCGGGGCTGGATTCGAACGGAATGTCGAGCTCGAGTCCGTCGCGCGCGATGATTGTGGCGGGGAAGAGTTCGCGTGCCTCGCGTTCGAGCTCGGAGGTGTCGCGCGAGTAGCGCGCGGACACGTGCGTCAGCACGAGCTTCTTTACGCCGGCTTTGACGGCAACCTCGGCCGCCTCTCTCGCAGTCGAGTGTCCAGTTTCCAGTGCGCGTGGGGCTTCTTCCGTCGCGAAGGTTGCTTCGTGAACCAGAACATCGGCACCCATCGCGGCCGCGACCGTTCCCTCGGACGGGCGGGAATCGCCTGTGAGCACCACGCGTCGTCCGGGGCGCGTTGGACCGACGAGCTCCGACGGCTCGATCGTGCGCCCGTCGGGCAGAGTCACCGCTTCACCCTTGTGAATCTTGCCCCACAACGGTCCTTCAGGAATTCCCATCTCGTGTGCTTTCGCCGGATTGAATCTTCCGAGCCGAGTCTCCTCGGAGATGTGATAGCCGATCGCCATCCGGTCGCCGTGCTCGACGGCGAAGGGAAGTATCGAGTAGCCCTGCCGCTTGACCGGCGTTTCCGGAGTCAGCTCGATGACCCTGATCTCGAAGTGCTGCTTCTCGGTGCCCAGTGTGATCGCTCTCCACAGCAATTTGTCCGAACCAGGAGGGCCGTAGAGATTCATCGGCTCGGTGCGGCCCTGAAGCGCCAACGTCCGCAGCAATCCGATGACGCCCAGCATGTGGTCCGCGTGCATGTGGGTGAAAAAGATGTCGGACAGCGCGAAAGTGATTCCGTAGCGCATCATCTGCCGCTGCGTTCCTTCGCCGCAGTCGAACATGAGAGTCTCGCCCTCGCGGATCAGCGCGATGGACGAAACGTTGCGCTCGACCGTTGGGCGCGATGCGGAAGTACCGAGGAAGCGAAGGCTGAGCGACATGGGGGCGAAATATATCCTGGCCGGTCAGGAGTTCGGCTCAGTTTGCGGTTGTCTTGTTACCAAAATCCCTGCATGTTCGTCCTATCTCTGATTGCCAAGCTGTATCCTTAGGCTGGGCAAAGAGTTACAGAGCCAAAGACAGAATCAGGGTCTTGACTTTGGGTGCGGATCCGCTAGTTTCCATTCAAGAGCGGCCCCGCCCAGTTCCGCGGGGCTTTTGCTTTGATCCGGTGCGACGGATCAGCCCGACCGGTTCGAGGGACAGTCCGTCGCGTTCGCGCGGGGCTGTAGCTCAGCTGGGAGAGCGCTGCAATCGCACTGCAGAGGTCAGGGGTTCGATCCCCCTCAGCTCCATTGTTTTTTGACATTTTGATTAGCTGCCCGCCACCGATCGGTAGGACGTAGAGTTCCAATGACGGTGTGCGTGGCACGATTGGGCGGGCGACCGCCAAATAAATTCGCCGCAGACTCCTTAGAGTTTGCGGCGTTTGTGTTTTCCGGGATCGAACTTCCAGCTGAACGTTGGTGCGGTCATACGGTTGTGACCTGACAACTGGCACCTACGCCACTGCCGCCTCGCGCCCCGTTCAGTTGGGCCCTTCCGGTTGCCTGCCAAAGTGAAGCGATGCCTGTCTACTAAACCCACCAGGGATCGAAGCAATCGTAATTATGCTGCCGGCAGATCTTGCCGTCACGGAATTCCAGCCAGACCGAGAAGTGGGCGCGCATCTCGGAGTCAGCCTGAAGAGTATCAACTGGAACCGCGAGCAATCCGCTCCAGAACACCTCGAGCGCAACGTTGTCGCCGTCCACGATCGCGTTCAGAACCTCGTACTTCTGCGCGCGTATCGTCTTCTTTCCCCGCTTCGCTGCCTCGAGGATCCCTTTGAGATCACGATGGACACCGATCGGCGAGAGTCGGTTGGGGAACTCCTCCTGGACCACATCGCTCGTGAAGAACTCCGCGAGCGCGCCTCCGTCGACGCCACTTTCGAGTGCTTCGAGGTAGCGGCGTGCTATGGAGAGATTGTCGGTCGCTGTGATCGTCATGACATCAACTCGGGCTTCGGGTGTGTCGTGCAGCACGCGATTGACGGGGCGAAGGTTCGGTTCGTCACGGCAGCTCCCCCTGCACCAGCGAATCTATAGTATGGGGGCCCCGTTTGCTCAGAAATCTTCGGCTCGTCAAGCGGGTGCGCAAGCCCGATTTCGGGGCCGAGTCTGGGTTTGAAACGCGGGTTGAAATTTCGCCGACAACTGCAGTGAACTGAAAACTGCCGGCAGCGGGTCGCCGGTCGTTTTCTTTTTTTTTTGGTCCCAATTCAGCTACTGCAGCAACGCCGCGATATCCGCCCTAAGGGCGCGAAAAGCATCCGCGTTGAACCTGTTCGCCTCTCGCTCTGATGGGCCGAGAAAATCTCCGACCGCCGTTCCGCTCAGGCGATTGAGGAAGCGGAGGATCCCACTCTCCTGCACAACCAGAGTTCCTCGGCGATTGAGGATCGTCTGCGATCCTGGATTGTCTCTGATCGAGATCAGCACCGGGATGCCCGGGCCTTGGAACGGGCGACGCAACGGAGACTTCAGCAGAAATCCAACGGTTGGAGGAAGGTGCCACTCCGGCTCCTTCGCAAAGCGCATCGACCAGCCGCGCTCGTGCGGCGTGTTGATCACTTCGAACTCTCCCGTCATGTCGGTCCATCCAACCGTGAAGAGCAGAATCTTCATCGAGAGGTCGACGTGGATCGAGAGCGCTGCCGGCATCGGTCGCAGCGCGCCCTCGAGCGGTGCGAAGTGTCCGTCCTTGCTCCGCACCTTGAAGTGCATGTAACGATTCGCCGCCGTCGCGTCGAACCAGCGCGCGCCCGTCTTGTCGGTGAGTGTGATTCGATACTTACCCTTGCTGATGTACTTGTCGATGTACGCGGCGTAGTGCGGCATTGTCGCCTTGAGGATGTCGGGCGTTAGCTTGATCGCGATTTCGAATGTCGTCGCACCCTCGGTGTCGGGTGTCGTTGTCAGCGTGTCGATCGTGAAAAGTCGCCCAAGCGCGGCGACGGTGCGGGGGAAGGAAGTGGTGTAGTTGGCGCGGATCGCGGCCGGGGATTTTCCCTCACCGGCGTCGAGCGCTGCGGCCAGGACATCGGTGATGTTCTTCGCGGCGATTCTTCCCAGCGCGACCTCGACGTTCGTGAACCACTCGTAGTCTTTGTCGGTCAGCTTTCTGAGGCGCACGATCTCGCGCGATTCGGTGAGCGCATCGGGCGGAGTGTTCGAGAGTTTCGCGGCGACTATGTATCGATCGACCTGAAACACGCCTTCGTCTCCGAAGAGGCGGGCGCTGTCGGGCCCGATCGCGAGCCAGACCGTGGTGTCGTTGTAGACTCCGGACGGCGTGAGTGCGTAGTGTCCGAACTGCTGGCGCGCCCGCAGCACTCTCACTGGGCGCTGGATGTTGGTGAAGCGCGACCCGACCGAATAGAAGAATTCTTCCGCGTTCTGTCTTGCAAACGGAATGTTGGGGCCGAACGCGGGCGCGACCTCGCGGCATGCGCTCGCCGCCGCAGCGATGAGGCACGGCAGGGCGATGAATCGAATGATCCTGTTTGGGATTTTCACCCGCGAAAGTTCAACAGTCGATGGAAAGGGGGGAAGGAGGGAGCTCAACAGCGGCTACTCAGGTTGGGTCTGGCGCCCTCTATGTAAACGATTACATATTGCAGCATTCAGGACAAGATCGGCCGCAGCTCAGCCGGTCTCTCCGCGCCCGCCCACGGTCAGCCCTCAGTGTTGCGGGTCGCGGGCTCATTGCCGCGAGGAGAATGGTCACGATCAAGGATGTCGCCCGTGAAGCCAAGGTGTCCGTAGCAACCGTCTCCCGAGTTTTGAACGGAAGCGGACCGGTGAGTGATGACACCCGGCACCGCATTCGTGAAATCGCCGCCCGCATGCGTTATGTACCGCACAGCGGAGCGCGCAGTCTCATCACGAGCAAGACGGAGACCCTGGGCGTCCTCCTTCCCGATCTGTACGGCGAATTCTTCTCCGAAGTGATCCGTGGCATGGATGACACAGCGCAACGAAACGGATTCCATCTCCTGATCTCGCGAGCGTACGCCGACCGGCACGGAATCGAGACGGCGATCCGCGCGATGCGCGGCCGCGTCGATGGAGTCGTCGCGATGTCACCCGATCTCGACGCAGATGCACTGTTGAATCTGCCGAGCACGATCCCGGTGGTGCTGCTGTGCTCGGTGTCGAGGGGGAACGAGGTTGATTCCCTAACGATCCAGAACTGCCGAGGCGCGAAGGAGATGGTTAGCGACCTCGTTGCACGTGGTCACGCGCGTATTGCGATCATCAAGGGCTCGCCTCGCAACTACGACGCGGCGGAAAGGTTGCGTGGTTATCGCCTGGCACTGCGCGAAGCGGGGATCACGCTGGATCCGTCCCTCGAGCGCGACGGCGATTTCACCGAAGCCGCGGGATACTCGGCCACTCTCGAGCTGCTGGCGCTGAGAGGTCGTCCGACGGCGATCTTCGCCGCCAACGATTCAATGGCGATCGGCGCTCTGAGCGCGCTCCGCGAATCGGGCGTGCACGTGCCGGAAGGCATGGCTGTTGCCGGATTCGACGACATTCCTCTGGCGCGCTACATGGATCCGCCGCTCTCGTCCGTCCATGTCCCCATCTGCCAGCTCGGCGCGAGAGCGGTGGAGATGCTGCTCCACGGCATCACGAACAAGAACGATCACGCGCGCCGTCGCGAGCGCGTGTCCACGAAGCTCGTCATCAGGCGTTCTACCGGCGGCCAGCCGGAGGAGCGTCCACCACCAAAAACCCTCAACGGAGAGATGGCTTCAGTCTGATATGTGCAGGCAGGTCCCAACGAATTAATCGGTACAACAACAACAGGAGATGTAAATGAATACCAGCAACATCAATATTCAGCGATTTATGCGGCCGCTCGTTGCGGCGCTCGCTCTCGTCTGCCTTTCGAGCGGAACCCTCTTCGCTCAGACGTCTACGGGCGCCATCCGCGGCTATGTGACTGGCCCGAATGGCTCGCCAGTATCTGACGCACAGGTAGTCGCGCGACTGGCGGCTACGAACGAGACGCGAGGCGCGACCACGAACTCGTCGGGCTTTTACTATCTGCCGGGACTTCGTCCGGGGACGTATGTGGTCACGATCCGCCGGATCGGACTGCAGCCGCAATCGCGCACGCTTCAGCTTCCGATTGGGCAGACGCTCGACCTGAATGTCGCGACAGGTCAGGTTGCGACGCAGCTCGCCACGGTCCAGGTGCAGTCGGAAAGAGGCCAGGAGACACGCACCTCCGAAGTCGGCACCAACATCTCGCAGGAGCAGATCCAGAACCTGCCCAACTTCGAGCGCAACGTGCTCGATCTCGCCAAGCTCGTGCCGGGAGTTTCGGCCCAGGCGGTCAATAACTCCGACAAGTTCTTCGCGGCGGGTGGCCAACCATCCGAGGCTGTCAACGTCTTCGTCGATGGCGCCAGCTACAAGAACGACGTCCTGCGCGGCGGTATCGTAGGCCAGGATGCGAGCAAGGGTAATCCTCTGCCGCAGGGTGCGATCCAGGAGTTCCGCGTCCTGACGCAGAATTACAAGGCCGAATATCAGAAGGCGGCGAGCGCCATCATCGTTGCCACGACCCGAAGCGGCACCAATGAGCTCGAGGCAGAGCTCTTCGCCAACGGCGTTGGTAAGGCCTACGTCGCGCGGGATGAGTTTGCCGTCCGCAACAACTCGCCGCGTCCGAATTACCAGCGCTTGCAGGCAGGCGGAGCAGTGGGCGGCCCGATTATGAAGGACAAGCTCTTCTTCTTTGGAACCTACGAGCTGAATTTCCGCGACGAGCCAGCCTACATCCGCCTTGGCGGCGACACGTTGTTCGCTCCGGCGGCGTTGGTCACGCAGCTTCGCGCGCAGACGGGTCAACAGGCGCAACAATTCCGCGAGCACCTTGGGCTAGGCAAGCTTACATGGAATCCTTCCGACCGGAACACGGTTGACGCAAGCTTCACGGTCCGCAAGGACAACGACTTCCGTGGGTTTGGCGGGGGGACCTCGTTCGAAGCAGCCGAAGACCTCAAGATCAACACCTACACCGGCGTCGCCAACTGGAAGCACTCTCGCGGCAGCTGGCTGAACGAAGCTCAACTCAACACGCAATTCTTCACCTGGAATCCGGTCGCCAAGAACTTTGGCACGATCGGCCAGGATTACTTCGGCCTGCTGCGGGTCGGCGGCAAGGACACGGAGCAGAACTTCAAGCAGAACAGAATCTCGCTGCGTAACGACATTACTCGTGGCGGAGTTCAGGTGGCCGGTGACCACGTCTTTAAGGGCGGAGTCAACGTCGACTTCCTTTCGTACGATGGCGTTAAGAATTTTGTTGGCAATCCAGTCTACAAGTACCGCCGCGCTCCGGAGAACTGGAGCCAGCCATTCGAAGTCACGCTCGGCTACGGCGATCCGAAGATCCAGACGGACAACAAGCAGTTCGGCGTCTTCTTTCAGGACGACTGGTCGATCGGCAGAAAGCTGCTGCTCAACCTCGGTATCCGCTGGGATGCGGAAACGAACGGGATCAACAACAACTACGTGACGCCGGCACCATTGGCGGACTCCCTGCGTCGGGCCTATGCCGCCAACGCGCTGACCGTCGACAGGCCGAACGCTACCGGGCCTGCGACCGTCGTCAACGTGATCCAGCAGCTCGGTGGAATCGAGAACTACGTCACCGCCGGCTCGAGCACGCGCAAGATATACAAGAAGGCATTTCAACCGCGGCTTGGGGCTTCTTACGATATCTCGGGCGACGGATCGACGGTAATCTTCGGTGGCGGTGGTCTCTACTACGACCGCAACTACTGGAACACGCTGTTCGACGAGCAGTTCCGGCGTCAATTCAGCGTCATCAACATCGCATTCCAGCCGACGTGCGCCCCGGGTGCGACCAACTGCGCCGTTTGGAGCCCCACGTATTTCGACCCGGCAGCGCTCCGCGCTTTGGCGGTATCGGTGGGAGAGCCGGAAGTATTCCTGGTCAAGAACGACATGGTCCCGCCGCGTACGATCCAGATGTCGCTTGGGGTGCGCCACGACATCGGCGCGCAGCGCGTGACGCTCAGCTACAACGGGCTGCGTGGGCAGAACTACATGAACTTCATCCGCGGCAGCCCATGGGGCGGTGGTCCGGCGCTGCCGTACAACACGGTCTTCGTCGCTGACGACCGCGTGAAGACCTGGTACGACGCGCTCCAGCTCCAGATCCAGCGTCCGATGCAAGGGGACACTAGGTGGGGTGGCGGGCTCTCCTACACGCTTGCCAAGTCCGAAGAGCAGGGTCAGAGCCAGGACATCTTTTGGGGCTTCGATGACCGGTATCCCACGGTCGCCGATCGTCCGCGACTGCGCGCGCCCAACGACCAGCGCCACTCAATCGTCGGCAACGCGATCGTCAAGCTTCCGGCCGACTTCCTGTTCAGTACCATCGTCAATCTGGCATCGGGCATCGCGGTGAACGCGACTGATGCGAGCCTTGGCTTTGGCGTCGATCAGAGAAAGACCTACGTTTTTGCGACGCCGACCCGTGCATTCCTGGGCATCGGCCACGTGTTTGGCTACCAGAACATGGACGTGCGTCTGGAGAAGGGATTCCGGCTGGCGCAGCGGTCGAGCGCCAGCCTGCTAGTCGACGTGTTCAACGTCTTCAACAGCGACAACTTCGGATGCTACGACACGGAGATCAGGCCGGCGACCAATCCGAATACGAACTACGGCCGGCCGAACTGTTCAGGACTCGGCCGACGTCTGCAGGTCGGACTGCGTTACGCACTCAGACCTTTGAGCGAGAGCCGCTGATATCCTAGCGGTGGAATACTGAGTCGAGGCTGAATGAGATCGGCGCCGGCCGCGGAGCAATGTGGCCGGCGCCGATTCCGTTCGGTGATAGACCTCCGCTGAATCGGGAGGAGGCGGGGAGTTGCGGAACACGGTACCGGTGACGACCCAGCTTGGTGGGGTTGCGCAGTGCGGCGCCGGTGAGCAACCTCCATGTCGCCCTCGAAACAGGAATCCAATGCGCGATATCCGGCTGATGCTGGGACGCTGTTCGGCTGCGCTCCTTCTCCTCGCATCCGCATGCACGACGAACACGACGATCACTGGAATCAGTGGGCCGATTCCACCCCCCGCGCTCACCACCAGACAGACCGCATTTCTCGACACACTCGAGCGACGCACCTTCAACTGGTTCTGGGAGCGAACCGATCCCACTAACGGGCTCACGCCCGATCGGTGGCCGACGAAAAGCTTCTCGAGCATCGCCGCGGTCGGATTTGCACTCACGGCGTATCCCGTCGGCGTCGAGCGTGGCTACGTCGCGCGCGCCGACGCGGCACAGCGGACTTTGAATACGCTGCGCTTCATGTACAACGCGCCACAGGGGCCGCAGGCGACGAACGTCACCGGCTATCAGGGATTCTTCTACCACTTCCTCGACATGCAGACGGGCTACCGCTTCGAACAGGTCGAGCTGTCTACAATCGATACTTCGCTATTGATCGCGGGTGTGCTTTTCTGCCAGTCGTATTTCACCGGTGCTGACGGAACCGAGAGCGCGATCCGCGCTTACGCCGATTCTCTTTACCTGCGCATCGACTGGGCGTGGGCGGTGCACAGTCCCCCGATCGTAAGTATGGGCTGGCATCCCGAGAGCGGCTTCATCAATGCCGATTGGAAGGGATACGACGAAGGGATGATCGTCTATGTCCTCGCGCTCGGATCACCGTCTCACCCGATCGATCCGGCCGCCTGGAATGAGTGGACGAAGACTTACAACTGGGCCGCTTTCTATGGGCATGCCCACGTCAACTTCGCTCCTCTCTTCGGGCACCAGTACTCGCACGTCTGGATCGACTTCCGGGGAATTCAGGACGCGTACATGCGCGGGAAAGGAATCGACTACTTCGAGAACTCGCGCCGAGCGACGGTGTCGCAGCGGTTGTACGCGATCGACAATCCGGGACAGTGGAGAGATTACGGCGCGAACATCTGGGGTCTCACCGCGGGGGACGGCCCGTTCGATACGACTCTCGTGATTGGCGGACGGTCGCGACAATTCTGGACGTACAGGGCGCGGGGTGCAGCCGCGGGCGAGATTGCGGACGATGGAACGATTGCGCCTACCGCGGCGGGTGGGTCAGTGCCGTTTGCTCCCGAGATCACGATTCCTGCGCTCATCGCCATGCGCGAGAAGTACGGCGACAATCTTTTTACGACTTATGGATTTCTCGATGATTTCAATCCCACGCTGGTGAATGTCGCACCGAAGTACGGTCGCGTCGCGCCGGGGATTGGCTGGTTCGACACGGATTACCTCGGCATCGACCAGGGGCCGATCATCGCGATGATCGAGAATTACCGGTCGGAGCTGATTTGGAAAACGATGCGGAAGAATCCGTATATCGTGGCGGGATTGAAAAAAGCGGGCTTCACCGGCGGTTGGCTTGGCAACTGATGCGCGGATGAAGCCACAAGGGACCCAGGAAAATGTTTAGCGGTCAGATGCGAAGTGTTCACATTCGAGGCATCAGCGCGTGTTTATTGCTTGCCCTGCTCGGCATGGGGTGCTCCTCCGCTTCGGCCGGCGGTAAGACGACGCTACGGATCTGGGCAATGGGTCGCGAAGGCGAGGTCCTTTCACAGCTCATCACGGGATTCGAGAAAGAGCATCCCAACATCCAAGTCGAAGTCCAGCAGATCCCGTGGACCGCCGCGCACGAGAAGCTGTTGACCGCCTACGTCGGCGACGCCACCCCGGACATCGCCATGCTCGGCAACACCTGGGTGCCTGAGTTCGTCGCGCTCAACTCGCTCGCGCCGCTCGACAGCTTTGCGGACCGGTCGAAGGAAATTCGGCGCGACGATTTCTTCCCCGGCATCTGGAAGACCAACGTCGTCGACGGAAAGACGTACGGCATTCCATGGTACGTCGACACGCGATTGATCTACTATCGCTCCGATCTCCTCGCCAAAGCGGGCTACAAGGAATTTCCGAAGACGTGGGCCGAGTGGGTGGCGGCGATGAAGAAAATGAAGTCGCAGATGTCGGACAGGCAGTTTCCGCTGCTGATGCCGACCAACGAGTGGCCGCAGCCTGTGATTTTGGCGATGGATGTCGGCTCGCCGATCTTGCGCGACGGCGGCAGATATGGCGCGTTCGAGGAGCCTGCGTTCAGAAAGGGGTTCGATTTCTATCTGAGCTTCTACCGGGAGGGACTCGCTTCTCCGGTCTCGAGCTCGCAGGTCTCCAACCTCTTCCAGGAATTCGAGCGCGGCAACATCGCAATGTACATCTCCGGCCCGTGGTACATCGGTGAATTCAAGAGCCGCCTCGATTCGGCGACGCAGACGAAGTGGATGACCGCGCCGATGCCCGGCGTCAACGGGCCCGGAGTGTCGATGGCGGGCGGGTCGAGTCTGTCACTCTTCGCGGCATCGCAGCACAAGAAGGAAGCGTGGGAGCTGATGGAGTACCTCTCGCGCCCATCGGTGCAGTTGCAGTTTTATAGGCTGACCGGTGATCTGCCCCCGCGCAAAACAGCGTGGCAGGACACGACGCTCGCGAACAACAAGTACACGCGCGCGTTCAGAGACCAGCTGGAGCGGGTGGTGCCGCTGCCACAGGTTCCTGAGTGGGAGGAGATCGCGACGACGATATTTGAGCACGGTGAGCAGGCGATTCGAAAAGCGAAGACCGTTGACCAGACGCTTGCTTCACTGAACCAGGACGTCAACGCAATGCTCGAGAAGCGACGCTACCTGCTGGATCAGGAGAAGACAAAAGGCAAATGAGCGCGACCATCCGTCCTGGACGCATGCCATCAGACGTTGGGCGAGCTGCGTGGCTATTTCTGGCGCCTGCATTGGTCCTGATCTTCGTTTTCTTTTTTCTTCCCGTTCTCGCGTCGCTCGTCCTGAGCGTAACCGACTTCGACATCTATGCGATCGCCAACCCGCCTACGACGCGCTTCGTCGGGCTCGCCAACTACTCGAAGCTCATTCACTCCCCTGAGTTCTGGCAGGCGCTCCGGAACACATTTTACTTCGCGCTTGTCGGCGGACCGCTAACGATCGCCGTTTCGCTCGCGGCCGCGTTGCTTCTCAACGCAAAGCTCGTTCGGTTCAAGGGCTTCTTCCGCACGATCTACTTCACGCCCTTCGTCACGACGCTCGTCGCCGTCGCGATCGTGTGGCGCTACCTCTATCACACGAGGTACGGACTCCTCAACTACACGCTCGGACATTTCGGCGTCGGACCCATCGACTGGCTTGGCGATCCGCACTGGGCAATGCCGGCGATCATACTGATGTCGGTGTGGAAGAACTTCGGCTACAACATGCTGATCTTCATCGCTGGGCTGCAGGCGATTCCGCAGGATCTCTACGACGCCGCGGAGATCGACGGCGCTGGCCCCGTGCGACGATTCTTCGCGGTGACGCTGCCGCTCCTCGGCCCGACGCTCCTCTTTGTGAGCGTCATCACGATGATCGGGTACTTCCAGCTCTTCTCGGAACCGTACGTGATGACGCAGGGTGGTCCGCTACGCGCGACGACGAGCGTCGTGTTGTTGATGTACGAGGAAGGGTTCCGCTGGTGGAGGATGGGGTACGCCGCTTCTATCGCCTTCGTCCTGTTCATTGTGATTCTCATTGCCACGCTGATACAGTTCCGGCTGCAAAAGGAGCATGCTTAGCATGTCGCGGACGAATCCCCGGTTCGGAGGAGCAAGGGCAACTGAAGACTACCTGCCAGGAGCCGACGGCGTGCCGGCGGTTGGCCGCGGGCGGGGATCGACGGGCGGGCTTGGATCGGCGCGTACGAGGCGTCGTGTCTCACAGGTACTGTTGTACGCGGCTTTGATCATCGGCGCGCTCATCGCAATGATTCCGATGCTCTGGATGCTCTCGGCGTCGCTCATGCCGACTGGTGAGGCGAGCCAGTATCCGCCGAGGTTCTTGCCGAGCAGCGTCACGTTCTCGCACTACGGCGACCTGTTTACGCGACTCAATCTTGGGCGCTACCTGTTCAACAGCGCGTTGATTGCGGTCGTGGTTACCGGAATCTCTCTCGTCATCAACTCGATGGCTGGCTACGCTTTCGCGAAGCTCAGATTCCGTGGGCGCGATCGCACCTTTCGCATTCTTTCGCTCGGCCTGGTGCTGCCCGTACAAGTGGCGATGCTCCCGTTGTTCCTGCTGCTGAAAAATCTCCACCTCATCAACACCTACTGGGGCGTGATCATCCCGGGAATGGCGAGCATCTTCGGAATCTTTCTCATTCGCCAGTACGCGCTGTCGATTCCGGACGACATGCTCGACGCCGCGCGCATCGATGGCGCGTCGGAGCTCCGGATCTACTGGGAGGTCGTGGTCCCCGGAATTCTTCCAATTCTGGCGACGCTCGCGATCTGGACGTTCCTCGCGACGTGGAACGATTTCATGTGGCCCTTGATCGTGCTGAGCGACGAGGCACACTACACACTGCCCGTCGCGCTCGCGAATTTGTCCGGCGAGCACGTGATGGACACCGAGCTGATGATGGCCGGCTCCGTGCTTACTGTGATACCTGTTCTCGCCGTATTTCTCTTTCTACAGCGTTATTACATCCAAGGCGTAATGGCCGGGAGCGTGAAGGGATGATTCGTGGTTCGATTGTGTTGCTGGCTACCAGCATCCTCGCGTTGCGGGCGCAGTCACAAACGCCTTCGACAACTCCCCCATCGAATCCGCCTGTCCCTACGCCGATTCCAGCGATCGTGCCCGGAGCCCAGCCAGTCGCGCCCACTACTATAGTATTGGATTC
>JBBQAV010000042.1:0-19791 GCA_038316775.1 Gemmatimonadales bacterium
CAGGCGAGCTCGGTCGGGCTAATGGCTCACGAGCTCGCGCACCAGTGGTATGGCGACCTTCTGACCACGCGCGACTGGGGCGATGTCTGGCTCAATGAAGGGTTCGCTACGTTCATGGAGCAGATTTTCCGCGAGGAAGACATGGGTATCGATGAGGGCGCGATGGACCGCCTTGGCGCGCAGGAGCAGACGATTGAAGCCGATCGTCGCGCGCGCCGCCCCATAGTGTGGAGCAAGTGGGTAAACGATCCGATCGAACTGTTTTTCAGCGGACACATCTACCCCAAGGGCGCGACCATCCTTCAGATGATTCGCCACCAGCTCGGCGACGCTCTCTTCTGGAGGGCGATGAACCACTACACCACCGCCCACGCCTACGGCAATGTCGTCACCGACGATCTGCGCAAAGCGTTCGAGGAGACGACCGGAAAGAACTACAAGGCGTTTTTCGACCAGTGGGTGTACGGCGCCGGATTTCCGGTGTTTCAGGTGTCCTCACTCTACGATCGCGCCGCCCGCCGACTCGTCATCACCGCAAAGGAAGTCCAGCCTCGCGACAGCCTGACCGGATTTTTCGACGTGGACGTCGATGTCGAAGCGCGCACTGACAGCGGCGTTGTTCGCTTCGTCGTTCCGGTTCGAAACGGAACGGGAGAGGCAGGCACTAATCTCAAGGCTCCGCCCCGCTCGATCAGATGGGACAAGGGAAACTGGGTTCTCGACCTCACGGATTTCCCGCGCACGACTGAGATGCTGCGCTATCAGCTTCTGTACGATGACGATGTTCTCGGGCGGATCGAGGCTGTCGACCTGCTGGCGCAACGCCCCGCTGACCAGGCCGCGCTCACGGGCCTGATGCATGCAACGCGCAACGATAAATTCTGGGCCGTCCGCGCGCGCGCCGTGACTGCGATCGGCATCTGGGGGAGCGATCCGATCCGTGCGTCGGCAGCACCGATGCGCAATGTCGCCAACGCTCTCATGGCCGCTACGCTCGATCCTGACGCTCGCGTCCGTCAGGAAGCCGCGACTGGACTCGGCCGCCTCGCAATCACAGGAACCGCCGCGAGGGACATAATCGTGCGCGTTCGCCAGCTCGCGCGCAGCGATCCGAATTTCATAGTGCGCGGAGCGGCTCTCGCCGCCGACATACGTCTGGAGAAGAATGCCGCGCTCCCGCTCGCCAGGCAGCTGATGACGACGGACGTCTGGCAGAGCGTGATCCGCACGCCGGCGATCGCCGCTCTCAAGGCGGTTGGAACGCCGGAAGCGCTTGCTCTCGCGCAGGAATTCACGCCGCCGGGCCAATGAGCTCAATGCCAATCAAAGACCAATGAAAATCAGCATCGAATACTGCGTAGTTTGAAACTACCAGCCTCGAGCCGCCAGTCTGGCGGCTGAGATTCGACAGCGCTTCCCCGACGCGGAGCTTACGATGACTCCGTCGAGGGGCGGCCGGTTCGAAGTCATCGCGGATGGCCAGCCGGTTTACGAGAAATCGAAAACGGGGCGTCACGCCAAGCCGGGTGAAATCCTGTCACTACTAGAGCAGAAATCCTGAAATCATGAGAATCGCGTTATCCACCGGCGGGGGTGACGCGCCGGGCCTCAATGCAGTGATACGCTCCGCAGTGCTCTCGGCCGTGAACCGTGGCTGGGAAGTGTTGGGCATCAAGAAGGGCTACGCCGGCCTCCTCGGTGATCGCGGAAGGAGCGTTTCCACATGGTGAAGCTCCGGCGATCCGCGGCAAGTCCATGCCGGGCCAGGCGGTCAGAATCGGCGGTGTTGCCGAGCGACTCGCGGATGAAATCGAACGGCGCACCAAGAAAGAAACGCGCTCTCTGATTCTTGGACATCTTCAGCGTGGTGGCCAGCCGACCGGCTACGACAGGCTGCTGGCGGTGAGATTTGGCGGCGCCGCGGTTCGCGCGGTCGCCGAGGAGAAGTGGGACCACATGATCGCCCTGCAGTCACCCCACATCGTGACGATTCCGCTTGCCGATGTGCTCAAGATCCCCAAACGGGTCGAGATCGATCACGATACAATATTGACGGCCCGGGCAACGGGTATTTCCTTCGGAGACTGATCCCGCGCGGATGACCCTAGAGGCACTAAGTTAAGGGCATCCTGGCCGTAATGCTGAGCTGCAAAGAGTGTGTCGATCTTTCGTCCCACGTAGAGGACAATTCCCGCCTCCCGCCGTCGAGTTTGGAGCATGTAAGTCGTTTAGTGACAATGTGTTATCTGCATTTTCACGGTCTGGCACCCCACGTGCACCCATTACGCCCATGATCCACCCTTCCCATTCAAACTTGCTTCGTTCCATTCTGAGTCTCACACTGCCCGTAGCGATCGGATTGATCGTCTCGGCCAGCGGCGCGGAAGCGCAGCGTCCCGTTCCGGCAAAGTCGCAGGCGCCAATGGCGCCGCAGTCGCGTGGTGACCAGATCGTGCCGCCCGGCTTTTTTCCACCGGCCGGTATGTGCCGGATCTGGATCAACGATGTACCGGCCAGCCAGCAGCCCGCGCCCACTGATTGTGCTTCGGCCGTCAGAAACCGGCCGGCGAACGGGAAGGTGCTCTTCGGTGACGATCCGCCGAAGAATAAGAAGGGAAAAACCGACAAGAAGAAATCCAGCACAACGGATGAACTTGTCGATCTAATCACTCGGAGGATTTCACGATGAAGGTATTTTCAATCGCATTGGCGCTCACCGCGCTGGCGACGTCGGTTCCTGCTGGCGCTCAGATCATGAGCAGTCGCCTGCCGACGCCGAGCACGACTCGAGGCACCAACGTTGATGGCTCGTGGTACGTCGTAGGTCGCGATGGCAACGGAAACACGATCTACGAACGCCGGACCCGTGATGGCAACGGCAACATCCTGATTCAGCGCGCGCGCCGCAATTCCAACGGCAGCATGTCGATCATCAGCTCGCGCACGGTCGCAAGCAACGACAATCGCAACAACAGGAATTGCGATTACACGCAAAGCACCAACACCGTTGGCGATATCATCTTCGGCCGCAACTCCAGCAATGTGAATTGCGACGACCGTGGTAACCGCGTCGACGGCGGCTGGTATCAGGTCGGTCAGGGCCGCGACAACAACTCGATCTACGAGCGCCGCATTCGTGATGCCAACGGAAACCTCGTCATCCAGCGTGCCCGGCGTAATTCAAACGGCACGTTCACGATACTGAACAGTCGCAGCTACGACGATAACAGCGACAAGCAGTGGAGAAAGGCGCAGAAGCAGCATCAGAAGGAATTGAAGAAGGAGCAGCACGAGCAGGACAAGGAGTATAAGAAGGAGCAGCACGAGCAGGACAAGCAGTGGAAGAACAACGGTAAGGGCAACGGCAAGAATAAAGGCAACCACGACAGGGATTAACTCCTGATCGACATAGCGGCGGCCTCAGGGGACTTCGGTTTCCCGGGGCCGTTTCGCATCCGGTGCGATGTATGCACCTTCCAGGGCAAATGCCGCGCAACGTAACCGACAGATATCTCCCGCCGGACCACGCGGCCTTCGTCGCGGCCGAGCCTCCAACCGGCCGCCTCATCGTCATCGCTCCTACACGCGCTGCCTGCGAGACCATTGAGCTGGCGCTAGGGCTGCGAATCCCGACCATTCTCGAGAAGCAGCACGGCCCGGAGATCAGAGCCCTCGCCGCGGCGGGGAAAGGATTCGGAATCGTCGCCGGAACCGGCACGGGAAAAACCCTCTCCATTCGCCCGATAGGCGAAACCATCCTCGGCACCGAAGAGTTGAAGGTCGGCGTGGTCAACCGTGAGCGGGAAGCGACGCCGGAGACGCCGAGCTGGAACGTGATTGTCGTCACGACCGGCATCGCGCGCCGGTGGTTCCAGGACGGAGACATCCTTCCGACCGACACGCTCGTCGTGGACGAGATCCATCAGACATCCGCGGAGCTCGAGCTCTGCCTCGCTCTCGGAAAAAGGGTCGGATGCCGTTTCATCTGGCTCTCGGCAACAGTGGATCCGACGTTCTACGCGCGCTATCTGAACGCCGCAGCAGTTCTGGAGAGCTCCGCGTTCGATCCGGCGAAGGCCGCGGACGTCAAGATAGTGCGCAATAGTCCTCTCACATTTCTCGACGACCGGTTCCTGCAGCAGGTCGTGAAGGAGCGACGCGGCGTGGGGATGTTCCTGCCCACGCGCGCGGGAGTTGAACAGGCCGCGGAACTCGTCGGAGACCGGTTCCCCAGAATCAACACCGCGTTCTATCACGGTGGTGAGCCGATCAGGGTCATTCGTCCATTTCTCGAGGGTGAGGAGAAAAAACCGTACTTCCTCGCGATGACGGCCGCGGGGCAGAGCGCGCTCAACGTCCAGGGACTCGACACAGTCGTCATCGACGACACGCGCTTCAGCAACATCATTGAGCGCGGCAAGAATGTCCTCACGAAATGCCATCTCGGCGCCAACGAGATCCTGCAGATGGCGGGTCGGGTGCACGGCCGCGTAGCGGGAGGAAGAGTGTTCATTCTCTCCGATCGCGACATTCAGTTCTCCTCGCTGCGACCGACCGCTCCGGAGTTTCAGCTTGCGGGAGACTCGGAGCGCGTCGCGATGACGTGCGCGGATCTGGGCGTCGCCGCCGACCAGCTCGAATTGCCGGTTCCGCTCGATCGCCTCGCGTATCGCAAAGCAGTATCTCTGCTCGAACAGCGCGGGATAATCGAGAACGGAAGGCTGTCCCGGTATGGAAAGGCTGTCGAGGCAATGCCTGTCGACCGGCCGTGGGCCGAGCTGCTGGTAAATGCCGACGACGAGCTCGTTCCCTATCTCGCCGTGATGAGCTCGATCGAGTCGCTGCACAGAATGACTCGCGAGGATCGCGATCTCTCCGGCGTCACCGTGGCGGGCAGCGATCACCTCACCGCGTACAATCTCTACGCCGAGGCCTTCTCACAATGCGGATACATCGGCGATGTGTATGGGCTGCCGAGGCATCTCTTCGACGAGAGCATCGAGAAGTGGGCTGAGCAGCGAGGAGTGCTCGTCAAGTCGATCGAGGACGCGGCGCTCGCCACGGCGAGCATTTACCGCAGCCTCGGCATGGAGCTGCCGACGAAGATGGTCAACGCACGCGATCACACATACCGCAAATTCACTCAGCTGCTCGCGCAGTTCATGCCCTTCGATCTCGTGATCGACGAGCAAGCTGCCGACGGAACGGAGGCGCGCGTGTCGAAGACCAGCGTCTGCGGCAGCTGGGGCCCGATCGCTGGGGACCTTCGCTATTTCGCTGACCGGTCCGGAATCCCGCGCGCTGCGATCGAAGGAACCCAAGTCCCGATCGAATTGATCCGCCGCTACGCTACGCGCGGGAAAGAGGAGCTGATCTACGATCCGCGCCGGAAACACGGCCCGCTCGTGGTGAGGCGAACCCTTAATTATTTCGGGTTTGAGCAGGAGAGCGAGCTGGAAACCGTAGAAGAATTCACTGCCGAGAACGCCGCTGAGGCCAGGCGAGTTCTTGCTGAAGCGCTGGCGCGCGGTGAGGCGCGACATTTTGCGGTGAGGAAGAACCGCGACACGATCGACGCGATCCGCGAGGCGCACAAGCGCTCCGGTGGTGAAACCAAACGCCTGGGCCTGCCCGAGCTAACTGCGCTCTACGAAGAACAGCTCGCGGGCATCAACTCCATGGAGGACTTCCGGGCGGCGCGCCTGCTGCTGGAAAAGGAGAGGTTCGTTCCCCGCGATGTTCAGGAGCGACTCGATCGCCTCCCCGCACATGTCACGCTTCGGGATCGCGACATCGAGATCGACTACGATGTCGAGGAGCGCGAGGGCCGGCGTCAGGGAGTGGCGAGACTTCGGCTTCCGGAAAAAATCGCCCGCTCGCTCACAGAAGCCGAGGTTCCGAAGCTCGATAGGGCCGTGCGCTTCGTGGTGTTGCGCGGTCAGCGAGGTGCGGTGCGGGCCGACACGCTCGAGGAATTGCAGGAGCGCCTCGCGCAGCCGTGGTCGCGGGACGAGGTCGAAGAGTCGGCGGACGATCGGGCGATGTTGTCGCACGCTGAGCAGGAAGTGAAGCGGATCGCGGGAGAGTTCCGCCGGCAGGGAAGAGGTGGACGCCACCGGGGCCGCCACGGCCCGTCGAATTCGAGGAAGCGCCGGCGTGGACGGTAAAATCCTACTGCCGCCTGACATCAAGCGGAAACTCGCGAGGCCGCACTGGCGTCGCGTCCTCTCACTGGTATAATCCGCGCATGCCAGCACAACACTTCGCGACTCACTTCAGCGAGCACCAGAAAGTCATCGAGGCCTGCAGCGCCTCTCTTCAGCCAGCGTCGGATGCCGCGTCCGACGCAATCATCTCGTGCATCGGCCGCGGAGGAAAAGTCCTCGCGTTCGGGAATGGTGGCAGCGCGACACAGGCGAGCCATCTCGTCGAAGAACTGATCGGGCGCTTCAAGGACACCCGGCGGGCGCTGCCCGCGATCTCGCTCGTCGGCGACGCGGGCGTCATGACCTGCATCGCCAATGACTTCGGATACGGTGCGCTGTTCGAGCGACAGGTGGAGGGGCTCGCCATGCGTGGCGATGCGGTCATCGGAATAACCACGAGCGGCAAGTCCGAGAACGTCCTTCGAGGGCTCAAAGCCGCCAAGGCCCGTGGAGCCATTACCATCGCGTTGTGCGGGAAGAACGGCCTGACAGATTTCAACGCCGATCACGTCGTCGCAGTCCCGAGCGAGAATGGCGCCTACATACAGGAAGTCCACCTCATGCTGCTGCACGTCTGGTGCATCGCGGTCGATTCCACCATCGCCGCGGGTGGACTCTAGACCAGGCTGAGCCTCGGCCGTTCCTCAGAGGGAGCGAGCGCGTCCTCGAGGTACGAAATCCACCCGGTCGATTCGTCCGCCACGAGCTCGACCTCGGTGCCGAGGGGAAGTGTGAGATTCGGAACTTCGTGACCGGCCGGGAAATCCATGAGAATCGGGACCTCGAGATCGGACACCAGATCGAGGAGGAAATCCTCGAACTCATCCTCTTCCGATCGGTCGAGTGAGAGCTGACCGAACACGATTCCCTGGACGTCGCGTAGCAGTCCGGCGGAGCGGAGATGCAGCAGTCGCTCGTCGCAAACGGACATCGGATCGCGAGTCTCCTCGAGAAACAAAATCGCGCCGCGGGTGTCGATCTCGTAGGGAGTGCCGATCGTCTGCTGGACGAGCGACAGGTTCCCGCCGGTTAGTCGGCCCACTGCTCGTCCCGGCCGGACCGCGCGCGCGATGCTGTGTCCGAGCTGCATCTCGGGTCGCGGAGTGGTAAGGGCCGAGAGGATTGAGAGGAATGTGGGGTCGTTGTTGCCGGCGAACAGGTCGTCGAGCGTAGGACCGTGAAATACTCTCAGCTGCGCGCGCCGCATGAGCCAGAGATGGAGCGCGGTGATATCCGAGTAACCGACGAACGACTTCGGATTGCGTCTGAAAACGTCGGGATCGAGGTAGGGCAATAGTCTCACGGCTCCATATCCCCCGGTTCCGGCGATGACCGCTTTCACTTCGGGGTTGAGCCAGATCCTCATGAGATTTTCGGCGCGCCGCTCGTCTTCGCGTTGCTGGAAGCGGCGGAATCTCTCGATCTCGGAATCGATGATGACTTTGTAGCCTGCGTCCTCCATTGCCCTGGCGCCGCGGAGGAGCCAGTTCTGCTGGGGGGCGTATGAAGTCGCGACTACACCTATAGTATCGCCCTTGACGAGCGGTGCGGGCCTGGCGAGACCCGGGAGACGGCCAGTGGTCGGAGTGAATGGAACGGATGCCACGCCGTCGACCGGCGCCATCGTTTGCTCCGCGGGGTACGCTCCGAATGACTCGGTCATCGTCCTTTCTCGAAGCGCATTATCGGTTTGCCACTGCTAGATTCAGAGTTATGTCAGATACGCCGGTGAAGACCTCGGGTCCAGTCGGGACCTCGGTCCCCACCCATGGGAATATGCAGGCCAGCGCCCCAAACGGTACTGGGGCCGCCACGTACTTTCGGAAAGGTTTCGGGTTGAAATCCGAGGTACAGTCCGAACTGGCTTCCGACTATACCGGCCACCTGGTCGACCTTCTGAAGGACAGGGAATATACTCTGACCGTGCAGGGTGTAACCATCCGTTTAGCGAAGGAATTCGGGTTCTGCTATGGGGTCGAAAGGGCGGTCGACTACGCGTATCAGGCCAGAAAGAAGTTCCCGGATCGTACCATCTACCTGGCCGGCGAGATCATCCATAACCCGCACGTGAATTCGAAACTCCAGGCGATGGGGATCACGTTCCTAATGCCCACGAAGGGGGGCGGCCTCATCGATTTCAGCGGAGTGAAGGAGGAAGACGTCGTGATCCTTCCAGCGTTCGGAGTCACGATCAAGGACTTCGAAACCCTGCGGCAGATTGGATGCGTGATGGTCGATACGACGTGCGGATCAGTGCTCAATGTCTGGAAGCGAGTTGAGAGCTACGCTCGCGATGGATTCACGTCACTGATTCACGGGAAGTACTACCACGAGGAGACGCGGGCGACCGCGTCGCAGGCGGAGAAGTACGAAGGCGGCCAGTATTTTATCGTGCGCAACATGGAAGAGGCGCAGCTCGTCTGCGATTTCATCGAAGGCCGGCTGAGCGCGGCCGCGTTGATGGAGCGCTTCGCGCACGCTGCATCGCCAAACTTTGATCCCGCCCGCGATCTTCGCCGGATCGGAGTGGCAAACCAGACTACGATGCTTGCGCGCGAGTCGCTGGCTATCGGCGAGCTGGCTGGAAAATCGATGGCCGCCGCCCGGGGAGAGGAGTACGCGAAGGAGAATTTCCGGACTTTCGATACCATTTGCAGCGCCACCCAGGAGCGCCAGGACGCCGTGGTGGAATTGTTGCGCGAGCCCCTCGATGTGATGGTCGTGATCGGCGGCTACAACTCGAGCAACACGATGTCGCTGGCGGCTTTGTGCTCCGAGAGTGTCCGCACCTACCATGTCGAGGATGCCGACGACATCGACCCCGCTTCAGGCACGATTCGCTACCGCCCGCTCGGCGCGAAGGAAGATGCGGAAACTTCGGAGTGGTTACGCCCGGAAGGTCCGGTCAGAATCGGCGTGACTGCTGGCGCCAGCACCCCAAATAACAAGATTGGCGAGGCTGTTGGCCGGATTTTCGCTACCAGGGGCATTGACCCTACGACGGTACGCTAGAAACACTCCGAACATTGTACCGGTTTGACCTCGAAACACGTCAAACTATTGGAGGTTTCCGGTCCGGGTTGTAGCTTCTCGCAGCGGCTCGAAACTACTGTTTTGGGGTACCGTATGTATGGCAATGAACACTAAAACCGTGGAGGTTGAATGGACGTGTATGGTTCGGATACCGCCCCTGACGAAGAGGCGGCTGGTACGAGCGGTACAGAGACGACGCCCGAAGTGGGAAGCTGGTTCCAGCGCGGCTCCAACAACGAATCCGCGCTGAACGATCGGGGGATCGCAGTTCCGGTCAACGCCATGCTTGCTCGCGTGCGTGAGGCGGATGCTCTCACCTTCGACAATGAGGAAGGCGACGAGTAAGCCTTTCTTCGTCAGGGAAAAAGGCCACCAGTTTGGTGGCCTTTTTGTTTTTCAGGCCTCAGGGCGCGAGTAGATTGCCCGATCGATGGACGCTCACAGCTTTCTTCAGAACCTCGCGATAGTCCTGTGCGTGGCCGCGGTGGCGACGGTGCTGTTTCAGCGCCTGCACCAGCCGGTCGTGTTCGGCTACCTGCTCGCCGGGATGATCATCGGCCCGTACATCCAGATCCCGCTCGTCGCGGATCCGCAGACTGTACGCGCGCTCTCCGAGCTCGGCGTCATCCTGCTCATGTTTTCGCTCGGCCTCGAGTTCAACATCAGGAAGCTGGTACTGGTCAGCCAGAAGGCGGGAGCCGTAGCGCTCTTCGAGTGCAGCGTCATGATCTCGGTGGGCTATCTGGTCGGCCAAATGCTCGGCTTCACGCGGATGGAAAGCGTTTTTACAGGGGCGATCACGGGAATCTCCAGCACCACCATCATCGTGAAGGCGTTCCAGGAGCAGAAGGTAAAGGGACGCGTTACGGAGCTGGTGTTCGGGATACTCATCATCGAAGATCTGATCGCGATCTTCCTGCTCACCATTCTGACTACGATCTCGCGATCGGGAGCGATCACCCCTGGCGATCTGGCCCTGACGGCCGTGCGACTCGCGATGTTCCTCGCCGCCCTGGTCGGCTTCGGCCTGCTCACCGTTCCTCGCGCGATTCGCGCGGTCCAGAAAATCGGACAGCCGGAGACGACCCTCGTCGCGAGCATCGGTATCTGCTTCGCCGCGGCGCTGCTCGCGCTCTCGTTCGGCTATCCAGTCGCCCTTGGCGCCTTCATCGCCGGATCGCTGGTCGCCGAATCGGGACACGAGGTCGAGATCGAGCAGCTCGTTCGACCGGTGCGCGACATGTTCGCCGCGATCTTCTTCGTCTCGGTTGGAATGATGTTCGATCCAGCCGCGCTGACGCAGCACTGGAGAGCGGTGCTGGCGCTGACCCTGGCGGTGATATTCGGCAAGGTGTTCGCTGTGACCATCGGCGCTTTCCTCGCCGGGCATGGGCGACGCACCGCGATGAAGGCGGGGATGAGCCTGGCGCAGATCGGCGAGTTCTCCTTCATCATTGCCAGCGTCGGCGTTGCGTCGGGAGCAATTAGTGCCTGGCTGTATCCCGTCGCGATCGCCGTATCCGCGATCACGACGCTTACAACTCCGCTGCTGATCAAACTCTCCAACCGGGCCGCGGCGTCGATCGATCACTGGCTGCCGGAACCGATTCAAACAGTGGCCGCGCTTTATGGTTCGTGGATCGAGCGCGTCCGCAGCACGCCGCGGGCTCCAACCGAGCGATCGGCGACCAATCGCATCATCAGAATCATCCTGCTCGATGCCGCGCTGATCATTGCGGTGGTGATCGGCGTCGATGTGGAGATCGACCGTCTCAGCGAGATGGTCGGCGGCATGACCGGAATGCAGCCGACTCAGGTCCGGTTCATGGTGGTGCTGATCGCCGGTCTGATCGCCATTCCGCTCATTTTCGGCCTCATCACCAGCGCCAAGGCGCTCGGAACCCATCTGGCACGTCGCGCCTTCGCGGATGCGCAGAAGGGAAAGGTGGATCTGGCCGACGCGCCGCGTCGCGCGCTCGTGATCCTCGTGCAGCTCGCGGTCGTGCTGGCTGTCGGGATTCCCGTTGTCGCGATCACGCAGCCGTTTCTTCCGCCGCATGAGGGCGCGTTCGTGCTGGCGCTTCTCACTCTCATCCTTCTCGCTACGCTCTGGAGAAATGCAGCCAACCTCCAGGGGCACGCGCGGGCGGGAGCTCAGATCATAGCGTCAGCATTGGCGCAGCAGATGGCGTCGACCGACGGCGTGTCCGATGAGACGAGGATGCTGGAGGATGTGAACGCCGTCCTTCCCGGGCTCGGTGAGCCGATCGCAATACGCGTCGTTCCGGAGAGCATCGCCGCCGGAAAAAGTCTCGGTCAGTTGAACCTGCGCGGCGCCACAGGGGCAACAGTGCTCGCGATCAGAAGAGGGACCGAGCTGATACCGACTCCACTCGGTCGCGAGGTCATTCAGGCCGGCGACGTCGTCGCCGTGGCTGGGGGACGGGATTCACTCGCAATCGCGCGGGCGATCTTCGCTCCCGATCTGTCGCGAATCAGGGACGACATGGAGGGCGCGGAGGTCGAAGCCGAGCTGCAGGCGCTGAACGATGCGTTGCTCGTGGACCAGAAGCGCACGCCAAGAAGTCTTCTTCCCTAACCGACATGCGCGCTTTCTGACAGTACATCGCGCGGGGTCGGCGCGTGGTATCCCCGGAGAGGACCTCTCGCCCGACTGACCGGCGATGGTCCACTGACCGGCGATGATCTCAAGACCCGCAAGAAAAAAGGCCGCCTCGATGGAGAGGCGGCCTTTCTTACGGGTGGGCCAGCTACTCGCCGGCCGCGCGGCGCCGCTTGGTGCGTCGCGGCGTCGCGGACTTCTTCCTGCTGATCGGCACGACACCGACCTCGGCAGCGCGCTCCACTTCCGCCGGAGCGGCAGGCACCGTGTGCGGCTGCTTGTAAACGAAGCGCTTTCCTTCGTAGTTCCGGAAGACCACTTCGTCGTCGTTCATCGACTCCAGGTACTCCGGAAGGAGCGGTACCTTCCCGCCGCCGCCCGGGGAGTCGATCACAAATTGTGGAACTGCGAGACCGGATGTCCAGCCGCGAAGGGCCTGCATGATTTCGAGACCCTTCTGCACCGTTGTGCGGAAGTGCTCGCCGCCGGCTACCTGATCGGCCATATATAGGTAGTAGGGACGCACGCGCGCCTTGAGCAGGTCGTGCATCAGCTTCATCATCACCTTGGGATCGTCATTGACGCCCTTGAGCAGCACCGTCTGACAGCCGAGAGATACGCCGGCTCTCGACAGGCGATCCAGAGCGGCGACCGCGGCCGGCGTCAGCTCGCTCGGGTGGTTGAAGTGCGTGTTCATGAAGATCGGGTGGTACTTCTGCACCATCTCGCAGAATTCCGGCGTGATCCGCTCCGGCAGGTGCGAGGTGATGCGGCTCCCGATGCGAATGATCTCGATGTGCGGGATCGCGCGGAGCTGCTGGAACAGGTACTCCAGTCTCCGGTCGCTCAGCATCATCGGGTCGCCGCCGCTCATGATGACGTCGCGGATCTCGGTGTGCTCGCGCAGGTACTGGAACGCGGAATCGTACTGGTTGAGCGGGATCTTCTCCGGATCTCCGACTTTGCGGCGCCGGGTGCAGAAGCGGCAATACGTGGCGCAAACCGGGCTCACGAGAAAGAGAGCGCGGTCCGGATAGCGGTGAGTGATGTTCGGCACTGGCGAGTCGCCGTCCTCATCGAGCGAGTCGATGACGCCGTCGACGATGTCCAGCTCCTCGACTGTCGGGATGTACTGCTGCCACATCGGATCGCCGACTTCCTTGATGGCGTCGAGCGCGGCAGGTGTGAGCCGCATCTGAAAGTTGTCGAAGGCCGGCCTCAGCGCCTCGACGTCAATGACGTCGTGCCCGAACTTCTCGGCCAGCCTGTCGAGAGTCGCAATGCTCTCTTCCCTGATGATTCTCTGCCAGTCACTCATTTGATGCAGCTCCGTGGGCGGGACGATGTTTCCAGAATAAAAAGCAAGCGCATATCACGGACCCCAGCTCGTTCCCGAGAGCAGGAGAGCCCGCGGCCAGAGCTCGGCCGCGTTGACGGCGGGATGAGCGAGAGCGATCTCGCACACCTGGCGAACGAGAGCGGCGTAGTCCATTCCGGCGACTCCGGCCATGCGGGCGAGGCCGGCTCCGGGCGAGATGTCCGGATTTGGATTCACCTCGAGAAGCCACGGCTTGCCCGAGCTGTCGATGCGGAAATCGGCACGCCCGTATCCCTGGCCGCCAACCGCGCGCCATGCTGTAAGCGCGATTCGCTCGAGCTCGCGCGCGAGCGCTTTCGGGAGACTGGCCGGGCACGATGGCGCCGCTCCCATGTCTTCATCGCTGCCCGTGATCCACTTCGACCGGTACGAGACAATCTTCCACATTCCGCGCGGCATGTCGCCGAAGTTGATCTCGGCGATCGGAAGGATCTGCTCACCGACGATTCCCACATTTACCTCGCGCCCGTCGACGAACCGCTGGATGAGAACTTCCTCCCATCTCTCGTGCATCGCCTCGACTCGCGCGCGGAGGGCTCGGCTGCTGCGGACTACAGAGCGCTGCTCGATGCCGATGGAGGCGTCTTCAGCCGCTGGCTTGCAGATGGCGGGGAAGCCGACGCTCGTCACGTCCTCGCCACGGCGGGCGAGAGACCATCGGGGAACGGGAAGGCCGGCGCTGTCGAGCAGCGTGTTGACGACGTTCTTGTGGAGGCAGAGCGCTGTCGTCCCGCTGGAGTTGCCGGTGTACGGAATTCCAAACAGCTCGAGCACGGCGATGACCATCGGCTCGAACTCGGCCACGCCGTCGATTCCTTCGCAGAGATTGAAGACGAGGTCGAAATGGGCGCGACGCACGCGCTCCACCCAGCGGCCGTCGGGGTTGACGGGCACGCGAACGGCATCATGTCCCCACACGTCGATCGCATCCTCGACGGCCTCAACGGCCTCGAGGATGAGCACGTCGGGATTTTGTCCCAACGCGGACATGCCATCGAACAGAACGCCGATTTTCATGTTCGCCCTCCGCTTCACGCCGGTGAATTCCGCCCTGGAATGCGATTCGGGTGCCGCGGTCCGTGTGACCCGCGGCAAACGGTCTACCAAATGACGATCAAGCGCTCAGTCGGTTCGTAACCGAATCGCCGGCAGCGGGTCCGTCGAGCTCGCGCGGTCGCGCGGCGGGCGGGTGTTTCGCTGTCTTTGAAACGGAGCGCGTCTTTCGGAGCTGACGACCAAGGCGCACTCGCTGCCTTGTAGCTGCCAGCCTGAGACAGGATCGAATGAGCTCGTCGTAGCTCATTCCCGCCGCACGCGCTGCTTTTGGAAAGCACGAGTTGTCGGCGGGGTCAGGAAGAATTCCGGGGAGAGGATTTACCTCGACAACATTGGGTCGGCCGGCGGCATCGAGCCGCACATCGATTCGCGACCAGTCGCGGCAGCCGAGCACGCGATAGGCATCGAGCGTCACCCGCTCGATGTCGCGCGCCAGAGAGGCTTCGATTTCGGCAGGGCAGTCGAACATCTGCAGGGGGTTTTCGGGGCGGTCCCAGATCCACTTCGCCTCGAAACCATAAATGGGGAGCGCGCCCTCGGGCAGCGACGCGAAGTTCATTCCCACAATCGGGAGAACCTCCGCCGACCTGCCATTACCGAGGACAGCGCAGGTGAACTCGGCTCCGGGAAGATATTCCTCAACGATCACCGGCTGCTCATAGGTGGTGAGGAGAAATTCGACCTGGGACTCGAGCTCGTGGCGCGTGCGGCAGAAATTGCGCTCGGTGATTCCCTTCGACGACCCTTCATGGATGGGCTTGGCGAAGAGGGGAAGCGGAAGCGCTTTCAATGCACGGGCGATGTCGGCTGGCTCGCGGACCACAGCGAATCGAGCCGTCGGAATCTGATGCCAGGCGAGCGCCTCCTTGGTGCGCGCCTTGTCGAGACAGAGGGACAGCGTGAGAGGGTCACTCCCCGAATACGGAATTCCGTAAAACTCACAAAACGCGGGGACGTGGGCCTCGCGATTCACTCCGTACCGTCCTTCGGCGATGTTGAAGACGATGTCGGGGCTCGCTTCGCGAAGCCGCTCGGGAAAGTCTTCGTCAGCTTCGAGGCGAACCACGTCGCCCATGGCTGAGAGTGCGCCGGCTACCGCGTCGATCGTCGCTTTGCTGTCCCATTCCGCGAATTCATCGCTCGCAGGAGGCTCTTCTTCGGGATGCGAAAGCTCGCTGTCACTCAGCTTTTCCGCGCGGGCCGCCTCGGTGCCGGTGAGAGCTGCTGGCTCTGGCTTCTGGTTGTAGGCGAAACCGATTCGGATCATTCGGTCCCTACGAAAATACGCGTGATCGATTCACAGTGACGAGTATAAAACAAAAAGAGGGCCGCGCAATATTTATTCCGCGTTCTGGAAAAATATTTCTCGATTTTTTTTGGAATCATCCCGGATGTCGGATCAAACCCGGTCAGTTGCGCGTTGAGCGTTTCCAGTATTCCGGTCATCCGTTATCCCGTTTTCACGGATCAACGCAAAACGGATTGACGGGAAACTCATCACGCGCAACTGTCTGGGGTGCCGCTGCGCGTGACCTTACTCCTCAGACCTTGTGGTAGCTCAACCTCGCCGCATCGCAGCGATCCACCGCCTGATAAATCTCGAAATCGGAGAAAAATCCCGGAGCTTCCGCCTGGAGGCTTCTCAGAATCGCCACGGCGCAGCGGCGAATTTCCTGCTCGGCTCCCTCGCTCGACCTGAGCTCGAGCATCGTCCTCCAGGCCCGGGCGTTGCCCGTCACGACGATTTTTGTCTCGGTGGAGTTCGGCAAAACTCCCCGAGCCGCCTCTCTCGCCATCTTCCGGCGGTGAATCTTGTCGCCCACCCAGGAGTACCGTTCCATCAGCGCCTCCACGAGGGCGACGTAAGTCTTCTGTGCGGCCCCCATCTGCTCGCGCCATGAGGCCTCGAGCACTTCGTCGCCGATGATCGCCGGCGGCATCACGAAATTCGCCGTCGACTCGTCAACGTAGCGCTGCGAGAGCTGGGAGTAGCCGAATCCTGCCCGGTGCCGCACCAGCTCATGAGTCAGCGACCGGCTCACGCCCTCGAGCAGGAGCGAGTAGTTCGCGTGCTCGAGAACACTCCCGTGTCCCTGCTTCTTGATGTTCTCCAGATATTCGCGGGTGGGACGGCTTGCCGGATTTTTCTGGCTCATGTAGCAGAGCCGGCCGGCGAATTCAGCAAGCCGCTCACCGTCGGTGCTCACACCGAGCCAGTTCACGGGAAGGTGCGCCGGCTCGGCAAACGAGGGACGCGCAAGAACGGTGATGCGGGGCTCGAGGAAAATCACGGCGGTAAGCTATTCAGGACGATCGAGCAGCGACAGCCGCGAAGTTGCATATGCCCGCTCCTGTGAGACAAAATCGAGAGCGGCCCTCGCAGCGGATGGAAGAGGCGCCAGCCCCGGATCATACTTCACGTCCCCGATTGGCGTCTGCCCGGGCAGTGGAATCTTCACCCCGGGATTCATGAGTCCTTCTGGATCGAAAGCGGATTTGAGGATCGCGAACAGCTCGACTTCCTCCTTTGGCCAGGTTTCCGCGAGCAGAGGCGCGCGAAGTCTGCCGTCACCGTGCTCACCGGAAAGGGTTCCTCCGAGGCTGCTCGTAAGCGCGACGACATCAGCGAGAAGACCCTCGACTTCACTTCTCCAGGCCGGACGGCTCACGTCGATGAGCGGATTGACGTGCACGTGAGCCTCGCCTGCATGACCGAAGATCACGCCTCGCACGCCGCGCGAGTCGAGCGCCTCTCTCACGCCGCGCACATAGTCGGCGAGCCGGTCCGGGGGCACCGCCCCATCCTCGATGAACTGCATCGATTTCAGATTCGGGTCGAGCGCCGAGAGAATCGGGCTGGCAGCGTGGCGAAGCTCCCATATCTCACCTTGGTCAGCCACTGATAGAGCAACCGTCACCTGGGTTGATCCGCAGTCCGTAAATGACTGGGCCAGCTGCTCCGCACGCGCCGCGGCAGATTTCTCACTGTCGCCTTCGACTTCAGCCAGCAGCACAGCCTCCGTGTCCTTCGGCAACGAGCCGAGCGCCGCCGGAGCGACATCGAGGAATGTGCGTTCGAGAAGCTCGCACGCGACCGCTCCCGACTCGCGCGCCTCCCGAGCACCGCGCACGGCGTCATCGAGAGAGCCGAACGCGGCCAGAACGCCACTCGTCGTCCCGGGCATGTCGGCGAGCGTGAGCTCGACCCCGACAACAATCGCAAGCGTGCCTTCACTGCCGACGATGAGATCGATCAGCTCGCGCGTCTCGAGATATGCCTTGAGAGCATACCCGGACGAATCCTTCCGGAGTCCCTGGTGTGCACTGGATAGGGCGTCGCGTGAAGACAGGATCTCGGGCCGCACGTCGTCGAGAAAACGCTCGATCGCCCCCACATCGTCGGGGAGCTCGCCACCGCGCGTTATGCACGCGCGCGATCCGTCGGCAAAGACGCAGTCGAGAGCCTGCACCCAACACCGTGTCGATCCGAAGCGAAGCGAATGCGGGCCTGCAGCATTAGTCGCGACCATTCCACCAATCGTGCAGAAACTGCCGCTCGACGGATCCACGGGGAAGCGAAAGCCGTGCTCCGCTGCGGCCGCATTCACTTTCTCGCGGAGAGCACCGGGGCCGGCGCCGATACACCGGCCGGTGACATCCACCGGTCCAATGGAATTCATTCCGCTCAGGTCAACTATCACGCCCGGGCCGATCGCACCGCCGGCCATGCTGCTTCCCGATCCGCGTGGCACGAGCGACAACGACCGTTCCCGCGCCCACTTCACCAGCTTCACTACGTCATCAGCGTCGACGGGCACCGCCACGGCGCGCGGCACGATGCGCCCTATCCCCGCGGCCTCCGAGTAAACGGCGCGAGCATTCACGTCGTCGCGAAAGGCCCCGCGAAACCCCGCAGGGCCTGCCAACGCATCCTCTGCCTTACTCAAAGCCCCAGCGACGTGACGCTCGGCGGGTTCTGCGAGTAGTCGTAGAACCCGCGTCCCGATTTCTTCCCGAACATTCCGGCAATCACCATCCGCTTGAGGAGCGGTGGCGGCGCGTAACGCTTCTCCCGGTACTCGGCAAACATGATCTCGGAGATCTTGTACACCGTGTCGAGCCCGACGAAGTCGAGCAGCGTGAAGGGGCCCATTGGATGGCCGGCGCCGAGGTGCATGCCCTTGTCGATGTCTTCAACGGAAGCGACGCTCGCTTCGAGGGCCCGGATTGCATCGAGCATGTAGGGCACGAGCAGGAGATTGACCACGAACCCGGAGTTGTCCTTGGCACGGATGGGCTCCTTGCCGAGGTGCTGCACAAACGCGAATACCGTGTCCGCGGTCTGATCGCTGGTCGTTATCGTCTTCACCACCTCAACCAGCTTCATCGATGGGACAGGGTTGAAGAAATGAAGTCCGAGCATCCGATCCGGCCGGCCGCAGCTTACCGCCATTGCCGCGATCGTGAGACTCGACGTGTTCGATGCGAAGATCGTCCGCGGGGGGCAGACCGCGTTCAGCTCCTTCCACAGGGAGTTCTTGAGCTCGAGATCCTCTGATACCGCCTCGATGACGATGTCGCTCTCGTTCAATCGCGAGATGTCGGTGATGAAGCTCAGGTGCTCGAGCGCCGCGTCTCTGGCTTCGGGCGTGATCTTGCCCTTCTCGACTGCCTTTGCGAGAGACTTCCCGATGCTCGCCAGGGATTTCTCGCAGAGCGACCCGGAAACTTCTCTGACCACCGTCTGGCACCCGGCGAGTGCGCAGACCTGCGCGATCCCGCTGCCCATCAGTCCACCGCCAAGGACGCCAACGCGTCGTATTGCCGTCATCTCAATCTCCGGGAATTGCCGAATTCGAGCCGGTCGAGCACCTGCTCGAGCGCCAGCTGCGCCCGCATCACGAGATGCCGGTGCCGCTTGCTGACCTGATATGCCACAGTTCCGCCGATGAGAAGAGGAATCGCGGCAAGCCCGCCTGTGACGACGAGCGCTACATGGGCGAGCATCGCGCCGCCGCCAAGAGCGCCCGCTCCGAGAACGCCGCCCCCGACGAGGATCCCGCCGGCCTTGAGTCGCGTGTTTCGGCTTTCCGAGAGATCGGCGTCGAGGCGAATGAGAACCTGTCCGCCCTCGATCGGAACCACGGTGGCGCCAATCTGCGTTGCCCGGCAGAGGTGATAGCCACGACCACTCAGGCTGACGTTGCGCTGAAGCATTCCCAGCCAGCCGACGCGTGGCTCCCACGTTATGCGATCGGGAAACCGCCGCTGAACCTGCAGCGACTCGTCTCGCTGCATCGTGAGATCGATCGCGGCAAGGATTTCGGCCGGCGTTCCGCGAACTGCGCGCGACGCGGTCGCAATGGCAGGCCCGGTTATGCTGGAGAACGTCCCGTGATCTTCAGGCAGCGAGACGCGGGAGCGCTCCTCAGCGAGAGCCTGGGTGAGCGCGGTCGGATTCATTCCGACTTCCTTTCCGATCTCGATCAGCTGAG
>JBBQAV010000043.1:0-19743 GCA_038316775.1 Gemmatimonadales bacterium
ATGATCCTGCATCAAGACTACTTCGATACGCTCGGTTCCATGACAGAGGATAGTGCGTCCTGGCGTTCCGTTTTCGCCGGACTCTCGGTCCTCCGTCTTGTGGATTCGTATGCTGACGCCTCGCCGACCGATCCCGCGAGCTGGGCACAGCTGCATAGCGTGCGTACGGCAATCGAGGCCGTCAGCGATGGCAATCCGGTCCGGGGAGTGCTGACCGCGGTGCTCGAGGAAATAACCAAACGTGGCGCAATCGATGAGGCCGTCTGCCGGTCTTTGCTCTCGTACGGGAAAGTCCTGGACTACGAGGCAAGCTGGGGACTCGCAACCGACGTGTTTTCGACCGTCGTCAAGCTGACCCGTCCCGAGAAGAACGCCAGGTTCGCCGTTGAGGCGCACGTGGCAGTCGGTGGCGCGGCGCGCCGCAAAGGTGATTGGGACATGTCAGCGAGAGCATACTCGCAGGCCGCCTACATCGCTGACACGATGGGCGACCGTCAGGGCGTGTTGACCGTGCAAGTCGGTATCGCGAATACCTACCTAGCCAAGGGAAATCTGCCGCAGGCGCAGTCAATACTCGATGATGTGATCGTTCAGGCGCGCGATCACGAGCTTCCCGAAGTTCAGGGACTCGCGCTGCACAGTAGAGCAGCTTTGGCTCACCAAAAGGGCGAAAAGGCCGAGGCCGTAAAGCTTGTCTACGATGCACTTGGTCTGACCAAAGGCTCGAACGAGCGCGATCGCATTCTGGAGGATCTTGGGGCCGGATTCTCCGGTATCGGGATGAGAGACGCCGCCCGCGACACCCACTTACTTCTGATTGCGACAGCGCAAACGAAATGGGTGGCCTGGCAGGCGACCATCAACTTGATGGAGATCGCCAGCGAGGAAGGGATGGATGCAGCATTCGACATCTATGCCGCGGAGCTGAGAAGAGCTCCTCTTGGCCCGACCTTGGGCGCGTACTTCCTGCTCTTCTTGGGTGAAGGCCTCGAGCGGCTTCAGCGTTATGAAGCTGCCGAGCAGGCACTCACGGAAGCCATTGATTTTGCTGACGTCAACCAGATCTATCCTGTCAGCTTCAAGGCCGAAGAAGCCCTCAACGCGGTCCGGTCGAAGAGCCGCCGCGAACGAGCTGCGACTGCCTACGATCAGATTCCTCAGGAAGTCCTTGTGGTAGCTCATGCCATTTCTGAGCTCCGCAAGGCGGCAGCGACGACCGTCGGCTAGGACGGTCGTCGCTAATAAGCATTACTTGCCGGCGCAGGTCGACGAGCCAGTCATTACCGGGCAGGAAACATCGTTCTTGGGCGCAGTCATGTCCGAGCAAGCGGTGAGGACGACCGAGGCGATGATGGCGGTTGCAGCGAGGATTTTGCGACGCATTGGAGTATCTCCTAACAGGGGAAGGGATTTGTTGGCGGGCTGAACAGGACTAACGTACTGCCATCGGCCAATCCGGAAATGTCGTTTTCTTATCAGAAAATGTCTGTTTCGTATCACAAACAGCACTTTTCTTATCATTTCCCCTCGCGCCGAAGCATTTTGGGAGCCAGTTTCAGCGGATCATGTGCTCCTTCGGCCCGTGAGCGTCGCCGCTTTTCTGCCCATTCGGCTCCTGACCCACGTCCAGCACGTCTTTGCTGACGAGTCCGAATTACTGGTCGCCGAGTCCTGGGAGGAGCTCGAAACCCTCATCCGTCGCAAACCGGTGAGCGTCGTGATCCTCGACCCCGCGGCGGACGGGATCATGAACGTCGGCGCCGTCGCAGGCCTACTCAAGCGCTACCCTTCGCTTCCTCTGATTGCGTACGTCGCGCTCCACGCGCCACAGTTCAGCGCCGTAGCTCAGCTGGGCCGCCTTGGATTGAAGGAGGTCGTGCTGCACCGCTTTGACGATGCGCCGGACGGATTCAGGGGACGGGTCGAGCGACTGGAAGGGAATGCTCTGACGCACACGGTGATCGAGGCGCTCCGGCCCCGGCTGGTCCAACTGCCGAGGCAGCTCGCTGTCACGATCGAGAATCTGTTCGAGCAGCCGCATCGATACCACAGCGCGCTCGACCTCGGCATGGAGACGAGTATAGCGATCGTCAGCGTGTACCGGCATCTCGACGCGGCAGGGCTCGGCTCGCCGAAGCGCTTATTGATCGCGGCGAAAGTTCTACGCGGGTTTGGGTATCTGCGCGATCCCGGCTATTCGGTGCTCGACGTCTCCATGAAGCTCGGATACAAAACGGCGCGGATATTCACTTATCACTGGGTGAGCATATTCGGGCTCACACCCGCACGCGTCCGGACGCGGCTCACCGACGAGGCGGCGGTTGCAAGTGTGTTACGTTGGATAAAGGCCAGCGATGACGATTCGTCCGTTCGCGATGACGCGGGCCCCACCCCCACTTTCAATGGGTCCCGGCACTGGAGACAGCGGAAGCCCGAGCCCAGCTAGTCCCAGTGAAGGATCCCCTTCATATCGTCGAGAAGGGGCAGGTAGGACCTTGACCTCCTGGGAGCATCCGGATCGTGCGCCTCATCCGCAACGCGCAGGAAATCACTCCACAGCCCGCCCAGCCGGACAGTCACCGGTTCGCCACCCAACTCATCGCCGAGAGAGTCGGCGACGGTTGGATATGGCTTTTCGATATCGCCGGTGACCGGCGTGCGATCTTTTGGACTAGTCATCTCGATGGAGGCGGGGCGCTGTCAGGCGGGTCCAGGTGGTCGAAGGCGACGGTGGAGCCGCCCATAAATCCGTTCACTAATATGCGGCCATCACCCGTCACCCGTCTAGCAGCAACCAAATGATCCGCGAACCATTGGCCTCGGCGCGTTCCCAGGTCGTCATAACGCACCCCGCGGCCGCTGGAGGAGGAATGAATGAACCGTCCATTCCCCGCGTATATCGCGACGTGGCTGATCTGCCCCCCTTGGGAAAAGAGCATCAGGTCACCCACTGCAAGGTAGCGCGTGGACGGCTCTACCCTGGTTCCGGATCCTGCCATCTGCCGGGATGTGCGTGGCAGGTCCACTCCCTGCTGGCTGTACACATACTGCACGAACCCCGAGCAATCGAACCCCGTCCGAGGCGACGTCCCACCGTACCGATACGGCACGCCGATGTACTGTTCCGCTGCCGGCACTACTCTGCGAGCGGCTCCGCTCGCAGAGGAAGTGCTGACCGGCCAGGTCGTGCGTGACGTACGGGATGGCAGTGGCGCGCTCGGCGGGGCGTCGCTGGAAATCCGTCCAGTGCTGGAAGTCCGCCGCGGATAGGGCACCGACCGCGAACGGCTGCCGCCGCCGCCGAAATGCAACCCGATTCCGATCCGGTATTCCATTCCCCGAACGAATTGGGAATCAGCGGCGGTTGCTTGTGCGGCGAGACGCCGTGATCGCGCCTCTCCACTGACGGACAGCAAGCGGCCGAGGGCAAGCTGCAGTCCGCCCCCATAGCTCCATGTCCTTATCGCATCGGTGAACGCCGCCGGCTGAGCGCCGCTCTCGAGCCCGAGTCCTCCGAACGCGTAGGGCATGAAGCCTTCTCCCAAGCGGGCGTTCACGGGCCCGAGCAAAAGGTCGATGTTCGTCGCCCAGACTGGGTCGGATTTCCCCTGGTTGGAGCCCAACGCCTGAGCGTTGATGGATGAGATTCCAATTGCGCCGCTCCCTCGCAGGCCCACATATGGCGTCCCAACCCCGAGCGAGAGGCCCCCAAGAGTTCGGGTGATGGGCGCCGAGTTGTCGAGAGCTCCGAAGAACTCCACGCCGCCGGCGACCTGGGCGGCCAGGTTGCTAGCTACTGCCAAATACGATAGGACTCCAGAGAGACCTAGCAAGCGTCGCAGGTGCATAAGCGACTCCACTGAAGAGGTTGGGGCCTATGGAGGCATTAGGGATACCAGCCTGTGCCAGCGCGTTAAGCTCATACAGCACAATCGCTTAACCAGATCAGCCTCTGCAGTAAACAGCCGATTGTCACCTTTCTCGGACAGCCGATGAGGTCAGGACGGAACGATCTGTATAGAACGGGTAGGAAACATGGATACCGCGGTTTCGGCCTGGTTCTGGCCTTAACTAGCATCACGTTATCGACCACCACCCCTAAAGCCTGGAGAGACGGAATGCCAAAAACTGACTGGCGCTCGATCCTGGCTTTGCTCACAGGTGGGCTGATCGTGAGCACGGGGACAGCCATCGAGACGCCCTCGATTGGAGACGCCGTCACGGCGGCGTCGGCTCGAATCGCCGACAACCTGTCCGATGGTCCGCATCTGGGCTTCGATACTTTCGCATATCCCGGCGACGATGCGATGCGCGCGTGGCTCACCGCCGACAAGCCATACAAATGGGTCGGCTACTATTTATCCGCTCCGTGCCACACCGATACAACGTGGGAAGGAAAGCGGGAGACGCTCACCAACATGGGTTGGGGGATGGCTGTGATCTATGTCGGCCAGCAGACGTGGGGCAGGACGCCCGGTCAGAAGATCGCAGTTACTCGCTACGTGACGAAGCGGGTTCGCCAAACCGTCAAAGGGAAAACCGGTAGGCGCGTCGTTCGTTACGTGAACAAGCGCGTGCCCGTGCGCGTGCTCGTGTCTCCGCGCGCATCGCCGGGCTCGACCTGTTCAGCGCAGTTCGTGAACGGTGCTCGCGGCACCGCCGAGGCGAACGACGCAATCGCGAAGACTGCCGCCGAAGGGTTCGCCAATGGCACTGTCATTTTCCTCGACATCGAGCGGATGGAGAACGTGCCCAACGCAATGCGCGATTACTATCGGGCCTGGACAGCGCGCGTGCTGGAAGACGGGCGGTTTCGGCCCGCGTACTACGCTCACAGCTTCAATGCGGATCTCATCTACGGCGACGTCAAGCAGGTCCTGGCCTCCGCCGGAATTTCCGGCGATCCTCCGTTCTGGATTGCCAGCGAGCGAGGCTTCGCGATTGACAAGGCTCCGACCGATGTCGGTCACGCGTTCGCACAGGTATGGCAGGGATTGCTCGACGTCGTCGAGACTCACAACGGTGTAAGAATTCCGATCGACGTGAACGTCGCGGACTTTCCATCGCCTTCCGCGGTCGATCAGAAGGGAGAATAGGCGCTACTTCACGCGAGTGATGAAATCCTCGCGGTGTGGCGGCCGGAACATGAGATCGACGGCCAGCCAGGTCGTTTTGGCGAACGGATAGCACAGCACCGCACCGAGCACCGACAGCACGACCCCGCCGTACTGCAGCGCATTCCAGGGCGGATTCGGCCAGGTCGCGACGACCACTACGAGAAAGACTAAAGCCAGCAGCACCTCCACCGCGATGAGATTGAGCGTATACGCGCCGATGAAGTAGTCGGACTCTCCGCGCTCGAGGAGGATCCCGCAATGTGGACAGCGCTCTTTCACATTGAAGAACCCGGTGAACAGCCCGCGTCCTCCACAGTTCGGGCAGCGCAGCAGCAGCGCGCGACCGAGAAGCTTCCACGGGGATTGACCCGAAATATCGGGTTGCTGCCTGGGTGACATGCGCCGCCTGGGAAGGCTATGCCTGGGTCGGGCACATTCCAGGCCTCAATGTCCCCGCACCGCGTGTGGCTGGTATGGCTCCTCGACAGCGCGAACGTGCTCCGGGCTCAGCTTGACATCGAGCGCTCGCACGGCGCTCTCGAGATGCTCGATCTTCGTCGCGCCGACGATTGGAGCCGCGACTCCGGGTTTCTGAAGCAGCCACGCCAGCGCCACTTCCGAGGGAGAAATACCGATCTCGCTTGCGACTTTGCGTCCCGCTTCGATCACCTTCAAATCGGAAGGGGAGTCGTAGAGGTCGACGGCGTACGTGTCGCTGTCGGCGCGGGTGGTGCCCGAGGATGGTGATGGGGTTGTGCGCGCGAGGCGGCCGCGTGCGAGAGGCGACCACGGAACGACTCCCACTCCCGCGTCGACGCAGAGGGGAATCATTTCTCGCTCTTCCTCTCGGTAGACGAGATTGTAGTGGTTCTGCATCGAGACCAAGCGGGCCCAGCCATTCCTCTCTGAAGCGCTCAAGGCGCGCGCCATTTGCCAGGCGTAGCCGGAGCTGGCGCCGATGTAGCGCACCTTTCCCTGGTGCACGAGGTGGTCGAGCGCAGCGAGCGTTTCCTCTATGGGAACAGTGCTCTTGAATCGATGAATCTGGTAGAGATCGATCGTCTCTACGCCGAGTCGCCGCAGACTTGCCTCGCACGCTTGCACGAGGTGCTTGCGGGAAATACCGCCCATGTTCGGACCGTCGCCCATAGGGAAATGCGCCTTGGTCGCCAGTACTATTTCCTCCATGTTCGCCATCTCACGGAGCGCTCGGCCGGTTACCTCCTCGCTCACCCCCATCGAGTACATGTCGGCGGTATCGAAAAAGTTGATGCCGAGCTCGAGCGCTTTCTTATAGAAAGGCCGCGAGTCGACTTCGTCGAGAACCCACGGCCGCCATTTGGGCGTTCCGTAAGTCATGCAGCCGAGACAGATACGCGAGACTTCGAGGCCACTTCGGCCCAATTGTATGTATTGCATCGATCGGAAGGTAGTGTCCTTGGGCGTACCGGTACTGACCACTGATGGCCACAAGGTAGGGCGAGGGGATCCAAGTCGTGAGTGCCCAGTCGTAAGTGAACAGTTCGTCAGTGGTTGTCAGTTGAACCACTGAAAACCACTGACAGACTTATGACTGACTACTGACCACTCACAACTTGGATCCGCTCGGCTCATGGGGCGGACCTAGCATTCTAAGTACCAGGCCTCTCAGTTAAGAGTCCCAGCCAATCCTCAACCCTTTCCCGGCAACGGTTGTCAGAAGGTCGACAATGGAGCTTGCCTACGCGTCTCAAAGCTCGGTGAACGATATCCAACTCATAACGCGTGTGGTTGCGGGCGATGCGGCCGCGGAGCGTGAGCTGTACGAGACATATGTCGATCGCATTTACCGGCTGGCGTTTCGTCTGGCCGGTGACGACGAACTCGCGCGAGACCTTACGCAGGCAACCTTCATTCGGGCATTTGAGAGGATCGGGAGCTTTCGCGGTGAATCATCGCTCTCGACCTGGCTTCACTCGATCGGCGTCTCGGTGGCGCTGAACGGGCTGAGAAAGACGAAGCGGCAGAGGAACAGGGAAGCACCGATGGACGAAGGATTGACGGTTGGGACGACTCGCGTCGAGGCGGAGCCCGATCTGAAAGAGAGAATGTCGAGGGCGATCGACTCGCTGGCGGACAAATACAGGACGGTATTCGTGATGCACGATGTGGAAGGCTACACGCACGAAGAGATCAGCGGAGCGCTCAACATTCCGATTGGAACGTCGAAGTCTCACCTCTTCCAGGCGCGCAGCAAGCTGCGAGTGCTACTGGCGGATTTTGCACCGGAGTGGGTGTCATGACTGAGGACAATTTCGAAGACTTTCTCAAGAAGGCGTCGCAGAGCTACAACGCGCCGCCAGCCCGCGCCCCGCGCGAGGAGATGTGGAGCGCGATTCAGGCGAAGCGCGCCGCTGGTCCGCGTGTTGTCTACGGCGGAAGCTCACCAGCGAGCGTTCACGAGAGGAGATTCGGCACGAGAGTCTGGCTCGGCGTGGCTGCGGCAGCGATGCTGCTCGTCGCGACGGGCGTCGGCATCGGCCGGTTGACCGCGCCGTCCACGCCAACAACGGCGGCTTCGATTCCTTCGCAGAAGCCGGTGGTTGGCACTCCAGAGCACCCGGATGCAAGCGCGATCCCCGGTCGACCTGGAAATAGAACGACAGACGATCCGACGGCGACGCCGGAGTCGCCCAATTCACGCGGACCCAGCGCGGTCGCGGCCGGTCGTTCCACACCGACTGGTGTCCGGAGCGGAAACGGATCGCAGGTTGCCACCACTGCAGTTCAGTCGGCGGGGACGCCGAGCGCGGCTTATCAGCTGACGGCAGTCCGCCACCTAAGTGAAGCAGAAGCGCTTCTGACTTCGTTCAGAGCGCGTTCAACGGTAGATCAACAGATGGATGCACAACTGGGAGTTTGGGCGCGCCAGCTCCTCAGCAACACCCGTCTGCTGCTCGATTCACCCGTCGCCAACGATCCGCAGCGTCGACCGTTGCTGGAAGATCTCGAGCTCGTGCTCGTCCAGATCGTCCAGCTCTCGCCCGGGAGCACGCCGCAGGATCGCGATCTGATTGAGAAATCGCTACAGCACGACCATGTAATGACGAGGCTGCGCACCGCGATTCCCGCGGGTTCGCAGCGTGGTGGTTGAGGACCCTTCAATGACAATGAGAACACTACTCACCGTAGCAGCAGTAATTTCCTCGGCGGGATTCGGAGTCAGTCAGTCTCCGAGCACGCGCGACTCCATTCACATTCCGACCGCGCAGCTGTCATTCGCGCGAGGCGGCGATCCGCGTGATGCGATCGACGCGCGCGACGCGTATGATGCTTTCGACGCGTTCGATGCTGTAAGCGGGCGCGACCGTCAAGCTACTGCGCTGCCGCCCGAGCCGTGGGCGATCGCCGATCCGGCCGACTCGCTGTACCGCCTTGCGCGTGAAGCGATGTCACGGGGCGACTACAAGCGCGCCGCCGAAATCTTCCACCGGATTCCGGAGCGTTATCCGCAGTCGGCTTACGCGGGGCAGGCGCTCTATTACGAAGCGTTTTCGCTCTATCGCAGCGGAGGCGACGACGATCTCCGTACCGCCCGCAGCCGGCTCAACCAACTCAAGGAGCGTTACCCCGCCATCGCCAAGCAGAATGATGGCGCGAATCTGCTCACGCGCATTTGCGGTGTGCTCGCGCAGCGCGGCGACGAGTCCTGCGCCGCATCGATTGTCAGCATTGCGGATCCCGGGGACGATGTCACGAGCGGCTCGACCCGCAATGTCCCCTCGCAGGGTCGCAGCTGCCCCTCGGAGGATGACGACGACGACGATCGCATCGCGGCGCTCAATGCGCTGCTCCAAATGGATGCCGATCGTGCGATGCCGATACTTCAAAAAGTCCTGGCGCGCCGAGACGCGTGCTCGGCAGGACTTCGTCGGAAGGCAGTTTTCCTCGTCTCACAAAAGAGAACGGACCAGACCGCGAACATACTGATGAATGTCGCGCGCACTGATCCGGATCAGGAAGTGCGCGAGCAGGCAGTGTTCTGGCTCTCGCAGGTGCCGGGATCAACCGGTCTGCTCGAGGAGATTCTCAAGGGGAACGGCGACGAGAACATCAAGGAGAAGGCGCTGTTCTCCCTATCACAGCAGAACGAGCCCAGGGCACAGCAGATCCTGAGAGATTTTGCAATGCGGGAGAGCGAATCCAGCGATCTTCGCGAAAAAGCAATCTTCTGGCTGGGACAGCGGCGCTCGACGGATAATACGGAATTTCTCCGCAATCTGTACTCGCGTCTCGCGAATGAAGATCTGAAGGAAAAGATTCTATTCTCACTCTCGCAGCAAAAGGGATCGGGCAACGAGCAGTGGCTGATGAGTATCGTCGTCAACCCTAAGGAAGATATCGAGCTTCGGAAGAAGGCTCTCTTCTGGGCAGGTCAATCCGGCGTAGCGACGTCCGAGCTCTCCAGCCTCTATAACAGGATGACCGACGGTGAGATGAAAGAGCAGGTGATCTTCGTCTTCTCGCAGCGCCAGAGCGATCGAGCGGCGATGGACAAGCTGTTCGACATCGCGAAGAACGAGAAAGACAGCGAGCTCCGCAAGAAGGCGATCTTCTGGCTCGGACAGTCGCACGATCCGCGCGTGCAACAGTTCCTAATGGATCTGATCAACCGATGACAGAATCACGCATGACATCGATTGCGAGGACGGCTGTGGCCGTCTTCGCATCGCTTGCGTCCATGGCGCAGGCGAGTGGTGCACAAAGCATCGCGAGCAGGGTTGCGGGCGTCTCCAACGGCACTGTGCGCATGGCGTTCGCCACGAAGCCGGGGATCTGCGGCAGCGGGAACTCCATTCGTCATCAGAACGGTCGCGGCCGTACGAGCTGGAGCAACCGGAACGACTCACGCGATGTCGAGTGGGAGAGCGATTGCGACATGGGTCCGGCGCGCGTGGTGCTCGATCGCCGCGGGGGCGAGCTGGCCGATCTTCGTTTCTACGTCGGCGGCCGGTGGAGGCTCGCTGGCGCGAATGTCGTCGATCTCGGTGTCGTGTCGGCGCGCGAAGCCGCCGATTATCTCGTTTCGATTGCGCAGACCGAGAAGGGAAGCCTGGGAGAAAAGGCCATCTTTCCCGCGACGGTCGCCGACAGCGCGAATGTCTGGCCCGCGTTCCTCAAGATGGCGCGCAATCCCGACTTGCCGCGTGCCACCAGATCGCAGTCGGTGTTCTGGCTCGGTCAGGCAGCTGGTGACGCCGCAACACGAGGCCTCACTGACATCGTCGTCGACAACGGCGTCGACCGCGAGGTGCGCGAGCAAGCTGTGTTTGCGCTCTCTCAGCGTCCACGTGATGAAGGCGTGCCCGCGCTTATCTCAGTCGCTCGGACAAACAAGGACCCGGAGATTCGCAAGAAGGCGTTGTTCTGGCTGGGACAGTCTGGCGACCAACGCGCGATCGATCTGTTCGAGGAGCTGCTGACCAGGAAGTAGAAGCGATCGGCCGTCAGCTCGTTGCAAAGAGGGATGCTCTGAAATAGCATCCCTCTTCTACATCCAGGCTCTCGTGGATTTCTCGCAAATCTCGCATCAGCTGTCTTCCAGCCCGCTCACCGCGCTGCCGGTTCTCTTCATCGCCGGCGTGTTGACGAGTCTCGCGCCCTGCATCTACCCGATGATCCCGATCACTGCGGCGATCGTCGGAGGGAGCTCAGTCGGGGATGCGCCGCGCCCGCGTTTTCGCACTGCTCTCCTCACCTTCACTTACGTGCTTGGGCTCGCGCTCGCGTACGCGTCACTTGGTCTGTTCGCCGGGCTCACCGGGACTCTGTTCGGCTCGGTGAGCACGAACCCGTGGTTGTATTTCGCGATGGCGAATCTGCTCATCATCGCGGCGCTGGCGATGCTCGACGTAATTCCGGTCCGAGTGCCGGCCTGGCTTCTCGCGCGCGCAGCGACAGCAGGTGAAGGGGGAAGCTTTTTCGGTGTCTTTGTCATGGGCGCCGCTTCAGGGCTCGTGGCGGCACCCTGCTCGGCTCCTGTAATGGCCGCGGTTCTGACGTGGGTGAGCTCCACCAAGAGTGGCGTGCTGGGGTTCATCTACCTGTTCGTGTTCTCGCTGGGGATGTGCTCGCTGCTGGTCGTCGTTGGGCTGTTCAGCGGCACTGTGGCGCGTCTGCCGAGGGCGGGGCCATGGATGGTGTGGGTAAAGCGGATCTTCGCGCTGATCATGTTGGGCGTTGCGGAGTACTACCTTGTGCAGATGGGTCAACTCATCATCTGACGCCCTTCTTTCCCGCGACACAACGAGCCCAATGACCAGTCGAATTACAATGTCGTTTTCGAGGATCCCTCTCGCCGCCCTGTTGGCGGCCACATTTGTCGTCGCTCGCCCCGCGGCAGCGCAGGACCTTGGCATCGATGTCGGCGCGGCGGCGCCGGTGGTAACCGTTCAGTCTCTCGACGGGAAGGAGATCGATCTCGGCAAGTACATCGGCAAGACGCCGATGTTGATCGAATTCTGGGCGACCTGGTGCTCGAACTGCAAAGAGCTGATGCCGACGCTGCTCGATGTGGAGAAGAAGTTCGGAAAGCAGGTCAAGTTCGTCGCCCTCGCTGTCGCGATCAATCAATCGCCTGAAAAGGTGCGCAGGTTCCTGGCAGCGCATCCCCTGCCGCACGACACTTTTTACGATGTAGATGGAAAAGCGGCCGGCGCATTCGACGCTCCCGCGACTTCCTACGTCGTCGTGCTCGACAAAAACGGACGCGTCGTGTACACCGGAGTCGGCGGCAAGCAGGATCTCGAGGCTGCCATCAGGAAGGCGCTCTAGCTCTCGCTATCTGGTCGAGTCGGGCTTTGCGGGAGGAGCCAGACTGTCGACCACCGCCGCGAGCTCAGTGTACGCCGAAGGCGTGAGAACTTTGAACGGCTTGGTCACGTAGGCGATGCGACCGTCGGGCCCGACGACAAACAGCGAGCGGTTGTCCATCTTGTTCCTGGCATCGTACGCATCGTACAGACGGCCGACACTTCCATCCGGATCGCTGGCGAACACGACGGGGAAATCCTCATCGCGGGCCCATGATGCGAGCGCGGTATCGGGATCGACGCTGATGCCGATTACCGTGACGTTGCGGCCGTTGTTGAAGAGCGTGGCGTACTGATCACGGTACGCCTCCATTTGGATCGTTCAGCCCTTTGTCCGCGCCTTGAAGAAAAAGGCGAGAACTACGGTTCGGCCACGATGGTCGGACAACTTGACCGGTGTCTTGAGCAAGCCGTACCTGTCCGCGCCTCCGAGGGTGAAATCTGGCGCGACGGCCTTCAAGCCGGGGCCCGCGACGACGACTGCGGCAGTAGCCGCGCTCTGCTGCGCGGTCGCGATTCCACCAACCATCACAAGCGATGCGGCAGTGCCGATCGTCAATCCCGCGATTTTTGCATAACTCAGCATGCGCCAGTCCCCAGTGCGATATTCAGGAAAGTCTATATCGCAATTCATTCCTCGGCCAGTCACAGCAATCCAGATGATATTTCGGTTCACTACCGGCGGCCGCCATCTCGATTTCCGGCGTCTGCCCGCAGCGAAACTGTTGCCCTTCAGCCTCTGCGTCATGGCGACGCTTGCGCCCGGGAGTATGCGCGCGCAGGCGCATATCGCGCGCAGGCGCATATGCTGTCTGCCGATCGTTTCGAGATTGGCGCCCAGGCCATCGGCGTCGTGACGCGCGAGTCTCCCGCCATACACGGCCGAAGTCTCACTGAGGGACACCTCACGCAACCAGCGATCATGGCTCAGCTCAGTCCTTGGGGCGAAGCACTGTCATTGAAGGCGACGCTCAACTTCGAGGGCAAGACTCTCGAGCGGGGTGAGCTGAACGCCGGGATCGCGGGCGAAGGCTACATCGACCGCCGGCACCCGCACACCTATCTGCACGAGCTGGTTGCCACATCTGTCAAGCGGTTCGGCGCCGACGGCGTGAGTGGTATTTCCATCATCGCGGGGAAAGGATTTGCGCCATTTGGCACCGATGATCCGATGGCGCGCCCGTTCGAGAAATATCCAATCAACCACCATCTGGCGCAGATCCTCGAGCGCGCCGTCGGGATCGGTGCGTTGCGCGCGGGCCCGTGGATCCTCGAAGCGGGCGCGTTCAACGGCGATGAGCCCACGAGCGCGGGAGACACTCCAAACCGGAGCCGATACTGGAGCGGACGAGCGACTACGACGGATCGATTCGGACGTTCACCTTCAACTCCCTGCTCGCTGAGACGTGGGCAAAATGCGATCGGTTGAGCGGGGCGCTCAGATTCGAGCGCACCGACCGTCCCGATGAGCAACGTCTCGCCAATGAATTCAGGAGTCCGGTTCCCGCGACCGATCTCAGCATCGCAGGGAGATCGCGCTGGACGATCCTCTCCGCGCGCCTCGCGGCATCACTCGTCAATGCGAAGGCGTTGACGGTGGAGCCATTCGTCGAAGTCGCGCGCGCGCGAATGAGACCAACGTTCCAGCCATCGGGATTCGATCCGCGCCAGTTCTACGGATCAGACCGAATATGGAGTGTGTTACTTGGAACGAAGTTGACGTTCGGCATGTCTCACATGAGGATGGGCCGGTATGGTGTCGCGATCGCGCAAAAACCACACGCAAGGATGGGTGGGATGAACATGGAGGGTATGTAGAAATGCGCACAGCGATCGTCATGGCGTCGCTGCTCACTCTTGCATGCGGATCGGACAACCCAGTCGATCCGCCCCCGGGCGGCGGGGCGGGGTCCACCCAGCTGAATATCGTCGGTAATGGAGGAGTGTCAGATCGTTTCACCGGAGAGGTCTGGGTCAACGGCAACTTTGCCTACACCACGACATGGGGCATTCGTGAGGCTCCCGGCAACGCGGTAAAGATCTGGAATGTGTCCAGCGGGGCACCGACGCTCGTCGACTCGGTGATTGTGCCCGGTGCGAGCACACTCGGCGACGTCCAGGTGACCGACGACGGGCAGCTCCTCGTGGTCGCGACGGAGTTCTCGCCCGGCAGCATCATGATCTACGGACTCGCGGATCCAGTGAAGCCGCAACTCATCTCGCGTTACACGACGCAGCTTACGGATCCCGGAGTGCACACTGCGGAAGTGCAGCGCGTCAACGGAAGGCTCTACGCGTTTCTCTGTATCGACCCGCGCGCCTTAGCACCGGCACGTCTGGTGATCGTGGACATTACGGATCCCGCCGCGCCAACGCAGGTATTCACGGCCGCGATGGGAAGTCCCTACGTGCATGATGTCTTCGTGCGTGACGGAATTCTCATGACGGCGCTTTGGAATCAGGGAATTGCCATCTGGGACATCGGTGGAGTCGGCGCTGGTACCGTCTCCAACCCGATCGCGCTTGGCAGCATCGTCCTTCCCAAGGCGCACAATGTGTGGTGGTTTCACAACGCCATTACGGGGGAGCAGCGATACGCGTTCGTGGGCGAAGAAGGGTCCGGCAGCGTCGGGTTCTCTTCAAGCGGCGATATTCACGTCGTCGATGTCAGCAACTACGCGTCCCCGCGCGAAGTTGCGTTCTATCACCTCGACGGCGCGGGAACGCACAACTTCTCGGTGGACGAGAACCGCGGAATCATGTACGCGGCGTACTACAACGGGGGCGTGCGGGCGATCGACGTGAAGGGCGACCTGTCGAGCTGTGACGCCGTGAACAGGAGTCCCGACGGCCGCTGTGACCTCGGGAAAATGGGCCGAGAGCTCGCGCACGGCCCAACAGGAGTGGGGCCCGTGTATATCTGGGGAGTGAAGCTCTCTGGGGGCGACCTCTACGCGTCCGACATGCTCAACGGTATCTGGAAGCTGCGAACTGTACCATTCCCGCCGGACTGAAACCGGACTTCGTTCAAACCGTAGTGACGCTGGGGTTGTCTAACCCAGTCACACCCGAACGGAGCTCATGAATGAAGCGACAGTTTCGCGGCGCTGCCTTCGCGGCGGCGCCCTTTCTAATCGGCTCGGCCGCGCACGCCCAGTGGTCGAGTGCTTATACGGCGCCAAGGAATGCAGTGGTGGATGCGGCGGGCGCGAAGGGTATCGAGGTCGAGGCAGCTGCGGGCAGTCTCAGGGTTGAAGGCAAGCCCGGCCTGCGCCAGGTACAGGTGACGGGCACTGCGCGGGCTTCCTCTCAGCAGCTGCTCAACGAGATCAGGCTGATCGCGGAGCGCAGGGGCGATCGCGTCTTCATCAAGGCTGACATCCCCGAGCACAACGGCTGGAGCGGGAACTGGTCTGCCGGTCTCGATCTAGTGATCGAAGTTCCTCAGGGAATCGACGCCGAGATTGCCGACGGCAGCGGCGACGCCAAAATCATGAACGTCGGCTCTCTCGATGTTTCTGATGGCTCGGGCGAGCTCACGGTGACAGGCGCTGCCGGCTCGGTTCACATCACCGACGGATCAGGTTCTCTCACGATCGAGAACGTCAGCGGAGACGTGACTGTCAATGATGGCTCGGGTGAGATCGAGGTGCGGAACGTCACTGGATCGTTTACCGTCGAGTCCGATGGCTCGGGTGGAATCTCCGCAACGGATGTTCGCGGATCAGTGATCGTTCGCAACGACGGATCGGGCGGCATAGACGTGAACAAGGTTGGGAAGGACTTTCGTGTGGACTCGAAGGGTGCGGGCGACATTGAGTACGCCGACGTGTCCGGACAGGTCGACATTCCCCAGCGTCATCGCGAGCGGAACCGCAGGCTCGAGCGGTAGACATTCTTGACGCGCGCGGGCCTCGTTCGAACCCGTGCACGTTTATTGCCGCAGATCACTCCGAACTCTGCAGGAACGAGAGACGCATTCGAGCGTCTCTCTCTCTCTCGAACTTTTTTTCCTGCTTTCAACGGAGAACAAATGCGCTTTCTGACAATCAGCTTCTGTGCTCTTGCTATGCTCCCGGCTGCATCGAGTGCCCAGCAGCCAGCAAAACCCTCAGCGACGGAACCGTCCACTCAGTCGCTCGCGAACGGACCGACGATACAGTCCGCGGCAGTCGGATTTCGTGTGAATGAAGCGCGTGTAGACGCTTCGACCAAGGTCACGGCCGCTCCAATAGTTCGCCGCAATCAGGGACAGGACGTCGCCCTCATGGCAGTCGGAGTTGGTGCCATGATCGCTGGTGCGCTCATCGGCGACACCGCCGGCACCATCATCATCATTGGCGGCGCGGGAATGGCGCTGTTCGGACTCTACCACTACCTCGAGTAAAGCCCATCAAAACGCGCTCGAGCCGCCTGCTCGGGCGCGTTTTTCGTGCCCGATGTCAGGCTTCGCCGTCGATGTGCAGAGTACCCGAGCTGACCAGCACCGACGAGCCGCCAACTCGGATCGCGGCTAACTGACCGCGCTTTAGGTCCACTTCCAGATCGAGCCTGCTCGGACGGCCCATCTCGACGCCCTGGTCGACCGTCCAGCGGAGCATCCCATCACGCGTTTCCGATCGAAGCGCGAGGAAGCCAGCGAGCGCCGCACAAGCGCTGCCCGTCGCCGGATCTTCGCCGATGCCGAGTCCCGGCGCGAACATCCGGGCCCGAATGTGGCCGCCTTCGAAGATGTTGCTCCAGTCGTCCGCGCTGAAGACGAACATCTCTGGTGCCCAATAGCCGCGCAACGACTGTTCCCACTTCGGAATATCGACACGCGCCCACGAGAGCATCTCGGGCTTCTTGAGCGGGATGAAGAGATAGGGCACTCCACATGAAACGGCTTCCGGCTCGATCATATCGTCAGCAACGATATGACTCGGCTCGAGAGACAAGATCTCGCTGAGAACTTCCGGTGGCGGTGGCGGATCGTTGATTTCGGGGAGCTTCGCTGACGTCAACTGGGCGAAGACAGGTTTGCCGCCCTTGGAGCGAATGAGGACGGGAACGGGCCCTACTCCCTCCTCGAGGACTATGCGCGTTTCGTCGCCACTGAGAGGAATTTCTCCGATCGATGCGAGCACAAAGGCGCAGCCCACGGTTGGATGCCCGGCGAAGGGAAGCTCCGCGCCCGGAGTGAAGATGCGCACGCTTCGTGTGTTGCCAGTCTGTTGCGGAGGAAAAACGAAGACGGTCTCGGAGTAGTTGAACTCCTTCGTAATCGCCTGCATCTGCGCGTCCGACAACCCGCGCGCGTCCGGAATGACGGCGAGCGGATTTCCCCCGTGGAGATGATCCGTGAAGACGTCGGCGGTGTGAAAGGCGTACGACATGCGCACAAGAATGTGCGACGAGCCGGCCCTCCCGGCTACCCGCCTGGTTCCTGGCGGAGGAGTTCAAGGAGATCGCGTCGCGCCGCACGACAGCCGAGGTCTATGTGGTTACCAGCAACCACTATAAGGAAAAAGCTGTCGCCAATGCCCTCATGACGAAGGCAATGGCTACGGGAGAAAAGTCCCGGTTGCTGCCCCTGTCATCAAGGCATGCTGGGACGTCCTGTCTGATCATGCGCAACCGAGGGAGAACGACGCGGCAGATTTTCATTGACCGCCACCCACTGAGGGGTTACATTAAAACCCTGAGCGCAACGTTTGCGCGAAAGAGGCCAGATTTGCCGTATAGGGGACCTGGGGTGTTGCCAGGTCTTTTTGGTTTTTCTGGCGGAAAAATGCGATCATTTCGATCGCGAACAAACAGTAGTCGGACAGGTACCGCAACACGGCACTTCCGACCCAATAGTAGAGGAAGTACCGCACATGCGTACCACCGGCAAAGTAAAGTGGTTCAACGACGCCAAGGGCTTTGGCTTCATCACACCTGAGAACGGACAGAAGGATTGCTTCGTTCATCATTCCGCCATCCAGGGCAACGGCTTCAAGTCGTTGGCCGAGGGCGAGCGCGTTGAGTTCGACGTCGTGCAGGGCCAGAAGGGTCCCGCGGCTGAGAACGTCACCAAGCTCGGCGCCTAAGTCGTAGCTTGCCAAACGCTGTATAGATAAGCGGGGCCGATCTGGACAACTCCAGGCCGGCCCCGTTTTCTATTCCTGATACCACCAACTGTTTCGGAGGACTATGGCGAAAGAAGAAGCAATCGAGCTCGAGGGTACCGTTACTGAAGTGCTGCCAGATGCGACGTTCCGCGTGCAAGTGAACAACGGCCATGACGTACACGCGACGATTGCGGGAAAAATGCGCAGATTCCGCATCCGCGTCCTCGCTGGCGATCGAGTAACTCTAGAGGTCTCGCCTTATGATCTTACGAGGGGAAGGATCACTTTTCGGCATAAGAGCTGACTGGCGGCTCTCTGGCTGTGTCTAGATCCGAGAGTGCCATGAAGGGCTGAGCGGATCCAAGTTCGGAGTGGTGAGTGCGTCAGTTATCGGTTGCCGGTGGTTTCCAGTGGGCCGCGCGACGACTGACAACCACTGACACACTCCCCACTTAAGACTGGCTACTCAACACTTGGATCCGCTGTCGTCGGTTTAGTGGGCAGTGCTACTGCGCATAGCGGAGTATGTCATAAAAAAAACGGACCCCGTATCCGACGTTCTCCACCGACAACCTCTCATCGTTGCCGTGCATCCCGCGCTGGATCTCTGGCCGCGGGACTTTGAACGGACTGAATCCGTAGGTTGTGATCCCCAGTTTGCGGTACGTGGGTCTGTCCGTAGCCGCTGTCTCCATCGGAGTCGTTACAAACGCGCCCGGCTCGCGCTCGTGAGCCGCTTTCTCGATGGCGCGGAAGAGATCGGTATCGATCGGACTCTCGAGAGGAGACTTCGTGTTGGCCAGGTGCGTGAAATGCACGGCCGTGTCGCCGACGATTCTCTCGAGGGTTCTCAGAAACTCCGTGGTATCCTGATCGGGCAATAGCCGCACATCTATCTCGGCGGTCGCCACTGCGGGGATGACATTCGTCTTGTTGGACCCGGCCAGGCCAGTCAGCGAGATCGTGTTCCTCAGCACGGCATTCCATGTCACATCGCTCAGGATCCAATCCCGCGCGCGCTGATCGTTTAGCGCGACACGGACGTTTGACAGCCAGCCGCGCTGTGGTTCGGGGTAAGTCCGGGCGATGTCACGGAAGAACTTGTCGACGCCTGGCGTGACGCGCAGTGGCGTCTCGTACTGAGCGATCCGCGAAAGCGCGGCAACGAGTCGCGGCACCGGATTCTGCTTGGTGGGACGCGATCCGTGTGAGGGAACGCCGTTCACCGTGAGCCGTTGCCAGAACGTGCGCTTCTCCGCGACTCCGACAGCGAAATAGACGACTTTCCCATTAGCATCCAGCACGTTGTCGGCACCTTCGGTGATGAGATACTCCACGTCGCGCAGGAGGTCCGGGTGCTGCTTCACGAACACAAGCGCCCCCGTCGACCCGAGCTCTTCGTCGGCGTTTCCAATGAAGACGATGTCGCGAGTCAGCGGCACGCCTGACCGCTTGAGCGCGATCATCGCCATGAGCTGCGCGACGGCGTTTCCCTTCATGTCGACCGCCCCGCGCCCCCAGATGTAGCCGTCCTTCACCACTCCGGAAAATGCATCGACCGTCCATGAGGCCGGATTTACCGGAACCACATCGAGATGGTTGACCAGGGCGATCGCTTTCCTGGCACCAGTCCCCCGGAGCCGGGCGTAGAGGTTGGCACGATTCGGCCCGAGCTCCGTAGTG
>JBBQAV010000044.1:0-19683 GCA_038316775.1 Gemmatimonadales bacterium
TCGCCGGTGGCGTATTGCAGCCCTCCGACATAGGAGAGCGACTGTGCGGGGGTCGTCACTGCCGCGACTGCCAACACACAGACCGCGAGCGCACCACGGCGCGCAAAGCATGCGATGTTCGACACTGGGTTATCCCCTGGCCTACTTCTTCGACTGCGGGGGAGCAGCGCCCATACGCTTCTGCATCTGCTCCATCGTCTGGAGGGTCTTGCCCATGTCTTTGGACATCGCCGCCATGTGCTCCTGCATGTCGTCCATGTCGTGCTGCATCGCGCGATCCTTCATCAGCTGCGGATCCTTCATCATCGTCTGCATTTGCTCCATCATCCCCTTCATCTGCGTCGTCATGGCGCTCATGTGATCGGCCATCTGCGGCATCGCAGTGTGTGCGGCGCTCATCTGCCCGCCCTGCATCTGCCCGCCCTGCATCTGTCCCATCTGCTTCATTTGCTGTTGCATCTGCTGTGAGCGTTGGCCCATGTCGGACATTTGACGCATCATGTCCTGCATCTGCCCCATGTGCTGCTGCATGTGTTGCTGCTGCGTTCCCTGCATCATTCCCGGCATCTGCGCAAAGGCGGGTGCGGCGATCGCAACGGCTGCGGTCGTCAGCAGTTTAAAAAAGGTCCGATAGTGTAACATGTGAAGCTCCGCGAATCGAAAGTGAGTGTGGACAAGCGTGCCCTTCGGAGTGGGTTGTGGAATCCCCGCGGCAGTGCCTCCAAGATGATACTCCCCGGCACCGCGGCTCACAGTCGGGGAATAGAGCCTCATTCGTCAGGCAATCCCGCACGCTGTCAGAATTACCCCGCATTGTGAACGCCAGGCAGCACCCGGCCTCCCGTCGGGATGAGCGACGGTCCTCCTTCGGTCCCATCCGCATCGGATCCCTTCAGAGTGCCAGTCTCCGTAGCCATCTGGTGTTCTTTCCACAGCGAGTAGACGGCTGGAATTACAACGAGGGTGAGCACGGTGCTCGACACCATGCCGCCGATCATCGGCGCCGCGATTCGCTTCATCACGCTCGCGCCTGTCCCGTGTCCCCAGAGTATCGGAAGCAGCCCGCCCATGATAGCGGTCACCGTCATCATCTTCGGCCTTACGCGCTCGACCGCACCTTCCATCACCGCCCCGTAGAGATCGCGCAGCGTCGGCCTTACGGCCTCCGTTTTTCTGCGAGCCGTAACTGCGTTCCACGCGTGGTCTAGGTAGATGAGCATCACCACCCCTGTCTCCGCAGCGACACCCGCTAACGCGATGAACCCGATCGCGACCGCGACCGACCAGTTGTAACCAAGAAGCCAGATGAACCACATTCCGCCGACAATGGAGAACGGAAGCGATAGCATCACGATCGCCGTCTCCGTAAAGTTTCTGAAATTGAAGTAGAGAAGGAGCACGATGATGGCGAGAGTAGCCGGAATCACGACCGTCATTTTCTTCTTCGCGCGCTGCATGTACTCGTACTGGCCGCTCCAGGCAATCGTGTAGCCGGCTGGCAGGGTCACCCGCGATGCAACCACGCGCTGGGCTTCCGCCACATAGCTGCCGATGTCTCTGCCCGCGACATCCACGTACACCCAGGCGGTGGGAAGAGCATCCTCAGTGCGCACAACCATGGGCCCGGCGACCTGCCGTATCGTCGCGATCTGGCCCAGCGGGATCTGCGCGGCGCCCGCTGACGACTCGCCGGTGGCTGAACCCATTCCCGCACTTCCTCCCGACGACGAACCGCTCGAAAGTGAGTGACTTATCGGAACCAGCACGGACGCCAGCCGCTCAGGCGTATTGCGCAGCTCCTGCGGATAACGAAGACGTACCCCGTAGCGCTCTCGCCCTTCGACCGTCTGCGTCACCGTCATCCCACCGATCGCCGTAGCAATCACCGCCTGGACATCGCCCACATTCACGGAATGTCGCGCCGCTGCCGCCCGATCGATGTCGATGTCGAGGTAGTACCCGGAAACGGCGCGTTCGGCGAAAGCACTGCGTGTTCCAGGAACCGATTGAACCGCTTGCTCGACAGCCTTTCCGATTCTCTCGAGCTCGCCCAGGTCAGATCCGAAGATCTTGATGCCTACAGGCGTGCGAATGCCCGTCGCGAGCATGTCGATGCGGCCCTTGATCGGCATCGTCCATGCATTCGTGACACCGGCCAGCTTCGTCGCTGAATCCATCTCGGTCACAAGGCGATCGTAGGTCATGCCCTTCCGCCACTCGTCCTCGGGCTTGAGGGTGACAGTCGTCTCGAACATGTCAAGACCCGCGGGGTCGGTTGCCGTCGTCGCGCGACCGGCTTTGCCCCACACGTGCTCGACCTCCGGGAAGCGCTTGATTATGGAATCCTGGATTCTGAGAATCTCGCGCGCTCGTGCAACGCTCAAACCCGGGAGGGTAGTAGGCATGAACAGCATGGTGCCCTCGTCGAGACGCGGCATGAACTCGCTTCCGATGGTCTTCCATGGAATCCACGTCAGAACAACCGCCGCGGTAGCGCCGATGATCACCGGCCAGCGGTTGCGGAGCACGACCTTGATGACCGGCTCGTATATGCGGATCAGCCAGCGATTCACCGGATTTGCGCGCTCACGGTAAATCCTTCCGCGGACGAACAATCCCATGGTCACCGGGACCAGCGTCACCGAGAGGAGAGAAGCCGCGGCCATGGCAAAGGTTTTCGTGAAGGCGAGCGGCGAGAACAGCCTGCCTTCCTGCCCTTCCATTGAGAAAACGGGCACGAAAGAGACAGTGATTATGAGGAGAGAGAAGAAGAGAGAAGGGCCAACCTCCTGCGCTGATTCCAGGACCGCGCGGCGCCGTTGCTCCAGCGTCAGGCGGGCGGTGTCGAAGAATTTTCCCGATTGCCCTTCGTCAGTTGCCATTCGCTCGAGATGCTTGTGCATGTTCTCGATCATGACGATCGCCCCGTCGATCATCGCACCGATGGCAATGGCGATTCCTCCGAGCGACATGATGTCGGCGCCCACACCCACGAAACGCATCGCGATGAAGGCCATGAGAATACCGACGGGTAGCGTGAGGATCGCCACCAGCGCCGAACGCGCGTGGAAAAGAAAGATCACGCAAACCAGTGCGACGATCACGCTTTCCTCGAGCAGCTTGCTACGCAGGGTGGCTATTGCGCGCTCGATAAGATCGCTGCGATCGTAGACGGACCGAACCACCACGCCAGGCGGCAGCCCGCTCTTTATCTCCGCGAGCTTCTTCTTCACGTTCCGGATCGTCGTCAACGCGTTCTCCCCGAAGCGCATGACGACGATTCCGCCCACTGCATCGCCTCTCCCGTCGAGCTCAGCGATACCGCGGCGCACCGCCGGACCTACACTAACGCGACCGAGCTCTGCAACCCTTACTGGCGTTCCCGATTGTGTCGACCCGACGACAACATTTTCGATATCGCCCAGCGACTTCAAGTAGCCGAGGCCACGAACCATGTACTCGCGCTCGGAGAGCTCCATGACCATCGCGCCGACGTCGCTGTTGGCGTTCTGGATGGCACTCATCACCTGCGTGATTGGAATTCTATACGCCAGGAGCCGTGCGGGGTCGAGATCGATCTGGTATTGCTTCTCGAACCCACCGATGGACGCGACCTCGGAGACACCCGGAACCGCCGTGAGTGCGTAGCGCAGATACCAGTCCTGAAGACTGCGCAGCTCGGCCAGGCTCAATTTGCCGGTCGTGTCCTCGAGCGCATACTGGTAGACCCAGCCGAGTCCGGTGGCGTCAGGACCCAGCGTCGGGGTAACCGCGGCCGGCAGCCGTCCCTTTATTCCGCTCAGATACTCGAGCACCCGACTGCGCGCCCAGTACAAATCGGTGCCATCCTCGAAGATCACGTACACGAACGACACTCCAAAGAAGGAGTATCCCCGAACGGTGCGCGCACCGGGAACCTTGAGCATCTCCGCGGCGATTGGGTACGTGACCTGATCCTCGACGATGCGCGGAGCCTGCTCGTTGTAGTCGGCCTGAACGATCACCTGCACATCGGACAGGTCCGGCAGCGCTTCGAGTGGTGTGTTCTTCACAGCCCACACGCCTCCCGCGATCGCTGCGACGGTGAAGATCATCACGATCATTTTGTTGCCGACCGACCACTCTATTATTCTCTTGAGCATCGGCCTATTCCTTCCGCGGTGTCGACGGCGAGGGCGCCGCTGCCGGCTTTGTCGTCTGCGGAGGCCCCATGTCCATGCCCGGCATGTTCCCCATACCTCCGAGAAGCGATCCGAGGTTCGACTCTGCATCCACGAGGAACGTGCCCGATGCAACCACCGTCTCGCCTGCACGAAGCCCCGAAAGAATCTCGATGCGGTCTTCACTTGCCGCGCCGACCTTCACTTCCCGCGGCTCAAGCTGCCCATTGCCAGCTTTGACGAACACGAGACTGCGCTCCCCCGTCTGCAGGACGGCGGACCGCGGAACACCAAGAGTCGCGACCGAAGCCGAACTGCTCGTGCGGAGAGTCGCATACATCCCGGGTTTGAGGCGCATTCCCAGGTTAACCAGTGCAACCCGGATTTTCGCAGTGCGCGTCTCCGGATTGACGGTCGGATAGATGTAAGTGATCCGGCCGGCCATCGTCTGACCGGCAAGTGCTTCGAACTCTACGGCGACCTCCTGGCCAAGCCGCACGGCGACAAGGTCCTGCTCGAACACTTCTCCTTCGACCCATACGGTGCTCAGATCGGCCACCTTGTACAAAGCGTCGCCCATCATCACACGCTGGCCTTCCAATACATTCTTTTCGAGAACATACCCGCCGTATGGCGAACGAAGCGTCAGCGTCTTGCGTATCTGCCCCGAGCTTTCGATAGCGGAGATCTCGTTCGGCGAAATGTCCCAGTAACTGAGGCGCCGTCGCGCCGATTCGATGAGCTCGTCGGCGCTTTTCCTTGCATCGCTCGTCCCTTCCCGAACGTCACCACGAAGGCGCTTGGCTAGCAACAGCTCTTCCTGGGCAGTCACGAGCATCGGTGAGTAGATGGTCAGCAGTGGCTGTCCGCGGGCAACGAACTGTCCGGTGTAGTTCACGAGAAGTCGCTCGATCCAACCCTCGATCTTCGGTGAGATCGTCTTTACTCTGGTCTCGTCGAAGGTCACGAGTCCGACGGTGCGAACCTCACGTCTGACGGGTGCAAGTGTCACCACCGCGTAAGTGACACCAATCCGCCTGGATTGCTCGGCAGAGAGCGTGACAGGCATTGCCTTGCTCACACCGGCGTTCTCCTTTGCGCCTGCCGAGGCCGCGGGCTCCGGCTTCCTTGTGGCGAGCCAGGCGATCACCGCAGCGGCGAGGAAAACCGCGGCAGCTGTCGCAGCGAGGATGCGATTCGACCGGAAGCGGGACGAGCCGAATGGATTCGATGTCGTATCGTTCATTTGTTAATTCCGGAGGAAGCCGCGTCGGAGATTGCGGCGGGATCGAGCAGCTCGGTGCCAGTCAGCATTTCCAGCTCTGCCCAGGCACGACCCTCATCGGCTTCCAGTGCCACCAGCTCCAGGCGGTATTTGTTCACCGTCATCTGGTCGTCGAGCAGCGTCATGAAGTCCACCCTGCCTACGCGATAGGCGGCAAAGGCGGACGAAACAGTGGCCCGCGACTGAGGAATGATCGTATTGCGATAGAGGTCAGCGAGCCGTCGCGCGCGAGAGAGATCGGCGGACCGCTCTCCCAACGCGCCACGAGTGTTGGCCCGCATTTCCGTCAGTTCCGAGGTGGCCATCTGGCGCATTGCCGCGGCCTCCTCACGCATCTTCAACTGTCGGCTACGAGCAAAGATCGGAACGCTTGCACCGATCATCAGGCTGCCCATTCGCTCGGTTCCACCAACGAAGCCGCTCGACGTGTCGCCAGCGCTTCGCGCCATGGCTCGCTGGCCGTACTGCACTCCCAGCTGAAGGTCGGGCAGCAATTCCTTTCGAGCGAGCCGTTCCGTCAACTTGGCGGCGGACAGATCTGCCGCGCCTGCTTTGAGCATCGGTCGGGCCGCGTACGCGAGCTGCACCAGCGAGTCCAGGCTCGGAATGGTTTTCGGGAATGCCGGAATCGCGGGCGACTCGACCGGGACCAGTTGTGGGCGATCGAGAATGGCATTGAGTCTCGCGGCCATGCCGGTGCGCATCGCCTGCATGCGGAGCGTGTCCTCTGTCATGCGGGCAATTTCCACCTGGGCGCGAAGCACGTCAGCCTGATTGCCGCTGCCCACCCGGTACATCACGTCAGCCACTTCACGGATGTCGCCGAGAAGACGCAAAGTCTCCCGCATCACCGCGAGCGACTGGTCGGCGCGATAGAGCTCGTAGAAAGGCATCGCGGCCAGTGCCCGTACTTCCCACCAGGCATCCTGGGCGCGTTCGCTTTGAGCGGTGGCACGCGCTTTCGCTATGTTCCTCGACAATCCGAGCTTTCCGCCAAGGGGCAACATCTGCATCACCTGAAGCTGCTTCATGCCGAGCACTTCCATCGGCTTGAGCGTTGGCAGCTCGTAGTTCATCCATCCGAACTGGACCTGGGGATCCGGGGGCAGGCCTGCGCTCGAAATGCGCGCACGAGCCGCGCGCGCCAGCGCCTCTGATGCCTGGATGCGCGGGTTCGCTTTTCGTAGCTCGTCATAGACTGTCCCCAGCCGCAACGGCGTCGACGATTCAGCAGTGTTCGTCTTCACGGAATCCCTCTTCGGCAAACCGATCACCGGTGACTGGCTCGCAAGGATTCCCGGAGTGACGAGTGCCAACGCCGCGACGACGACGATGCGCCGCACGTGAATTGCACACCCGGCAATCGTGCCGAGGCGGCTGAGACTTTCCATGGTGTTTCTCCCTGGTCTCGCTTCATTGCATCGCGAGACGTTCGCAGCGGTCGCAGAATGCAGACCGCGGTAATCCGACCGGAGCGGCGATTTATCCGTCCCGGCATGGAGCGCGCCGCACTACGCTCGGGGGGGAGGAACCTCGGGGGCGGGGCTTGGGCTTTGCGCCATTGAAGCCGGCTGCGTAGAAACGGCTCCGGCAGGGGTCCAGGGCAATTCCATCGACAAGATCGATGGGATGTTTCCAGTGAAAGTGCAAGGCCCCATGGTCATGCAGGCCGCCTCGTGGGAATCTGCGCCTGAACAATCCAAAGGAGCACGGGTCGTTGCGGAGGCAGCCAAAGCCGATGAGGATCTCGGGGTGTCCGGCATTGTCATTGAGCCGTGGTCCATTGTGTATCCGACACCGCCCATCCGTCCGGAAGCCGACGCGCAGCCGACCCCACCCGCTACAGTCATGCTCGTCTGCAGCAGAAGGAGGGAGACAATGAGGCCAGCTATCCTGTGAAGAAAAGGCATTTCAGAGTACTTGATCCACTGGAAGAGAAGCACCCGCTGTGGACGCTCCCTTGATCCTAATTCGGACAAGGGCTGAATCCAGTCCGGTGTTACATGGAAGCCCGATCAGGGTTCCCCCTACAATGATGTTGGCGGTCCGATGAAGTGATATTGAGATCCGGCGTCTACATCGCGCTGAGCTTCTTCTGGAACTCGGCGATCTCCCTGGTCTGATCCGATTTCATCTTCTCGGCCATGCTCTTCACCTGAGGGTTCTTGGCGTTGGGGAGATAGTCGTCGATCATTTTGATGGCCTGTTGATGATGGGCGATCACGTTCTTGAGGAAGGTCCGGCTGTACTCGGCTCCCGACTTGCCCTTCAGCTCATCGACCATTCGCTGATTGTCCGGCATCACTTTCGGCGTGTAGACATCCTTGTATTGCTGATCGAGCATGGTGATCATTTTCTCCACCTCAGCATCTTGCTTCTTGTCCATCTTACTCGCGTCGCCCTTGACGGCCAGATTCTCTTTTTTGTCGAGGGTGGGATGTACCAGCGCGATGAGACCCTTGTGATGGTCGCTCATCATCCTGAGGAAGTCGCGATCAGAATCACCTGTCATGTTGGCCATTCCGCTCATCTGCATATTTGTTGAAGTGGTAGCGCTATCGCCCAACGCACTCGTTGAAGATACAGGCGCCATAGCAGTGCTATCGGCTGTCGAATCCGGTTTCGGGGAGCAGGCTGAAAATGCTACGAGGCTGATGAGAACCGCTGACAATTTCGCAGCGGAAGGGATCGTTGTCATTAGACGTCTCGTCGGTGAAAGGTGGTCGGGGTGCGCCTTTTAGGAGGCATAAAACATACCCAACGACGTTATCTCGCCGTGTGCGGTGAAAGCGCTGCAAATTCCGCTACGCTAAATCAAAAAAAAAAGCGGATGCAGGAAGCCAATCCGTGTTTTATGGATTGTAAAATGCAAAGAACGACAAAACTGAACGAAAGTTCCGTTTCGCACGGGCAGGATCGTAACCACGCCGTCAAATTGAGCCAGGACCATTTGAGAGGAGAAGGGATGCCAGAGAATCGCACGACTGTCACGGATCCGGTTTGCGGGATGACCATCTCGCCGGAACACGCAGCGGGAAAGACCACCTTCAAGGGGCAGACGTATTACTTCTGTTCCACAGGCTGTAAGACGAAGTTCGAGGCCGCGCCCGAACAGTACGCGATGGCAGCGGGCCGGACCGATCGTGGATAGCGATGCCAGGGTGGTGCCGCCTGCTGAGACGCAGAATTCGGGAGCTGAGACCGCGATTTCCGGATCGGTGCCCTCGGCGGACAGCGGGGCCAGACACATGCGAACCACTCCCGACGGAAAGGCCGAGCGGATCGATCTCCCGATTACGGGTATGACGTGCGCCTCCTGCGCCAATCGAATCGAGCGCGCGCTCAGCCGATCGCCCGGAGTTAGGAAAGCGGGAGTCAATCTCGCGACATCGCGTGCGACGGTAGAGTACGATCCCCGCTCCACGGACGTTCGCGGGTTGATGGCGACGATCAAGGATGTCGGGTACGGAACCTCGGGAAACGCACGTGCCGACTTCATCGTCGATGATTCGGCGCGGCCCTCCGGCTCCGCGGGTCCGCTCGAACAGGTTCTGAACCGAATGCGTGGAGTCGTGAGCGCCTCGTTCAATCTCGGCACCATGCAGGTCCGCGTTGAATACCTCGCTGGAACGACGGATGTCGCAACTATCCGCCGTGAGATCGAGAGCTTCGGATATCGGGTCAGAGAGACTCCGGGGAGCGGCGGCGATGTCAGCGCGGAAGAATCCGAACGCGCCGCACGTGATTCGGAGTACCACGAGCTTCAGCGCAAATTCTGGATTGCTGCGCTCCTCTCACTTCCAATGCTGGTTCTCGCCATGGCGCACGGCCGTGTCGCGCTCTTTGACGCGCAGTGGATCGGGTGGGTTCAGCTTGTCCTGACGACACCCGTCGTCTTCTACTCCGGCGCGTCCTTTTATCGGGGAGCGTGGGCCGCGTTGCGGCATCGAGCAGCAGACATGAACACGCTCATCGCGCTTGGGACGGGCGCCGCCTATGTGTATTCCGTTGCCGCAACTGTCGCTCCCGGTTTTTTTGCACGAGGAGTCGGCGGAAGCATGTCGCACGGGATGACGTCCGGCGGGCGCCCAACGGTGCCGGTTTACTTCGAAGCAGCCAGCGTCATCATCGCGCTCATCCTGCTCGGCCGCATGCTGGAAGCGAGGGCGAAGGGACAGACCGGCGAAGCGATCAGAAAACTTGTTGGGCTCCAGCCGAGAAACGCTCGCGTCTTTCGTAACGGACAGGAGATCGACATCGTGGTCGAGGAAGTCGTTCCGGGTGACGTGGTCACTGTACGCCCCGGCGAGAAGATCCCGGTAGACGGAATCCTCAAGTCCGGGAGCTCCGCGGTCGACGAATCGATGCTGACTGGAGAGAGTCTCCCCGTCGAGAAGAACGCAGGCGACGAGGTATTTGCGGCAACGATCAACAAAACCGGCTCCTTTCGATTCGAAGCCACAAAGGTTGGCAAGGACACCGCTCTCCAGCAAATCGTTCGGCTTGTGCAGGATGCTCAAGGATCGAAGGCACCGATAGCCAGACTTGCCGACGTTATCAGTGGGATTTTTACTCCGATCGTTCTCTGCATCGCGATTTTGACGTTTGTTCTCTGGTTCGTATTGGCGGATCCCGATGCGCGCTTCACGCTCGCTTTCGTTAACGCCGTATCGGTACTGGTTATCGCCTGCCCGTGCGCACTCGGCCTTGCTACGCCCACAGCAGTAATGGTGGGCACCGGGAAAGGCGCGGAGAACGGCGTGCTGATCAAAGGCGGAGTCGCTCTCGAGACAACTCACAAGCTGGATGTGATAGTCCTCGACAAGACAGGAACAATCACCACCGGTGAGGCTCGGGTTACTGACATAATTCCAGAGGCGGAAGTCGAGGCGGATACGCTTCTCAGGCTCGTCGCATCTGCCGAGCGCGGAAGCGAGCACACTCTTGGCAGCGCGGTTGTCAAAGCGGCGGAGGCAAGAGGACTCAGGCTCTCCGAGGCGGAATCGTTCAACGCGGTACCTGGACGGGGCATCGAAGCAAGAATAGACGGGCGGCTCGTTCTTTTTGGAAATGAACGCTTCATGAACGAGCGTAACATCGCCGTGGCTTCCGCTGCCGAGAAGGTGGCGCACCTGGCCGAGGCGGGTAAAACACCCATGTACGTCGCGATCGATGGGAAATTCGCGGGTCTGCTCTCTGTGGCCGATCCAGTAAGACCGGAGTCGCGAGAAGCCATCTCGTCCCTCAAGAGGCTGGGGCTCGAAGTCGTGATGATGACTGGTGACAACCGCCGTACCGCGAACGCGGTGGCGCGCGAAGTGGGAATCGAGCGTGTGCTGGCGGAAGTTCTGCCCGAGGACAAGGCTCTGGAGGTGAAGCGGCTCCAGGGCGAAAAGAAGTTGGTGGGAATGGTCGGAGATGGAATCAACGACGCCCCGGCGCTTGCACAAGCAGACATCGGTATCGCGATTGGCACCGGCACCGATGTGGCGATCGAGGCAAGCGACATCACCCTGCTTCGAGGCGATCTCCGGGGAGTCGTTACCGCTCTGGCGCTGTCGAAAGCGACGATCAAAACGGTGAAAGAGAACCTCTTTTGGGCGTTTATCTACAACACAATTGGCATCCCCATAGCGGCAGGGCTTCTGTATCCACTGACAGGGTGGCTGCTGTCGCCGATCATCGCGAGTGCAGCGATGTCTCTCTCGAGCGTTTCAGTCGTAATGAATAGCCTCCGACTGCGGCGTTTCCGCCCGCTGAAGTCGGAGCAGACGCAGCCAGCATAAAGGGGGTCGAATGGACGCTACTGAAATCATTGTTGTCGCCGGCGGGGTCCTCTTGATAGCCCTGACGCTGTGGTACTTCTTTGGTCCGAAAGAGCGAACTCAGGCAGAAGCAAGCGCTGGAGGCGTACAAGAGATCAAGATCACCGTGAAAGGCGGGTACTCACCTGACGTGATCGTCGTGAAGCAGGGATACCCCGTCAAGCTCGGCTTCTACAGGGATGAAACCGCGTCGTGCAGCGAAGAAGTTGTCTTCGGAGATTTCGGAATCAGCCGGCAGCTTCCGGCTTTCAAGACTACGGAGATCGAGTTCACTCCAGAGAAAGCCGGTGAGTTCACGTTCACCTGCGGCATGAACATGATGCGCGGGAAGCTGATCGTGGAAGCGGCTTAGGCTGCTGCTGGCATGACAATCCCATATCCACGCATTCCGTCGGAGATCTTTCGCATCACCAGACCGTCGCAATCTGCCGCGTCGCGATGCGTCTGGGTCTTCGCACGCGCTGGGTGACGCGCGCCAAGTAAGGGATCCCCTGACTAGTGATGATTCGAGTCTTTGGCGACTTTTGCGAGTACATCGCAGTACATCAATGGAGAACTTCCAATCAGCGCTCGCTCTAAGCACCACTGCTGGCTCGTTGTGATCTGCTTCCACGCGATAACGCCGTCGCACTCGTTCGGGAGTATCTCCGCCTCAACGATTGCTCCACGGTCACCGGGTACACTGTGATCGCACCGCGTTACGTCGCGACGGCACGTACCGAACGGCGACTGACCTCGATGTACTTGCCTTCCGCTTAATGAGCGACCCGGAGAAGCCAGCCCTTGCGAGTCGCCGCAACTTCCTCAAGTGGGCGAGCGGCATTGGCGCCGCCCTTTCGGGACTGTTCGTTGGTGTCCCCTCACTTCGCGCGTTCCTTTCCCCCAGCTTTGCGCGACCGACCAAAAAAGGCTGGATAAAGGTCGCGGAAGCCGACCTCGTCGATATCGAGACGCCAGTCAAGGTGGACTTCGTCGAGGCGACGAACGACGCGTGGGTCGAGAACCGCGCCCTAAGGACGGTGTGGCTCTACACAGAGGACGGTGAGAAATTCACCGCCTATAGCGGAGTGTGCACACACCTCGGGTGCAGCTTCGGCTTCGACGCAGCGAATAAGCGCTATCACTGTCCCTGCCATCACGGTCTGTTCGACATGAAGACCGGTGCCGTCATCGGTGGCCCGCCGCCGCGGCCGCTCGATACGCTTCCGGTCAAGGTCGAAAACGGCGCGGTCCACGTGATGTACCAGACGTTCCGAACAGGGATTTCGGACAAGGTCGAGACATGACCAGGCTCGAAACATGAGCCAAGAGGATCCGGCGGCTGGGCGGGGCTCGGAAGCACCGCGCGCCAGGCGAAGCTGGCTCGACGAGCGCATTGACCTCTCCGCCGTAAAGCGAGCGCTGCTCGACCGCGAGGTGCCTGACCGGCTGACGTGGTGGCACACGCTGGGAAGCGCGACCCTCACCGTTTTTCTGATTCAGATCGTCACCGGGCTCGTACTCGCGACGTACTACGCGCCGTCGCCGGATCACGCGTACGACAGCGTCCGGTTCATACAGCGGCAAGTCGCAAGTGGCGCTCTCCTCCAGGGAATCCACCACTGGGGCGCTAGCGCCATGGTTGTCCTCGTGCTTGCGCACATGATCCGCGTCTTCAGCATGGGCGCATACAAGTATCCGCGCGAGCCGAACTGGGTGCTTGGCACCATCATGTTTCTCCTGGTGCTTGGCTTTGGGTTCACCGGATACCTCCTGCCGTGGGACCAGCGGGCCTATTGGGCGACGCAGGTGGGAACGAGCATTGCCGGCACCGCTCCCTTGGTCGGCGGAGTGATGGGAACGCTTCTTCGCGGTGGCCCCCAGCTTGGCGCGGCGACTCTTACACGCTTCTATGCGTTCCACGTCCTGTGGTTGCCGGTGCTTCTTGGCGTCTTTGTGTTGGTGCACCTTGCCATTGTGATACGTCAAGGTATAGCCCCGCGCACTATCGCCCTCGAGGACGGAGCACCCGGCCGGACAACCGATCCGGCGTATCCGCAATACTATAAGGAGCGCTACGCTGCTACGAAGCGCTCCGGTGTGCGGTTCTGGCCGGACATCGTCGGCAAGGACCTGATCGCGTCTTTCGCCGTGGTCGCGATCATCGTGCTGTTGGCACTCACATTCGGGTCCACACTGGAAGCGCCCGCCGACCCGACGGACAGCGCGTATGTGCCCCGCCCTGAGTGGTATTTCCTTCCATTCTATCAGCTGCTCAAGCTCTTTCCAGGCTCCCTCGAAAGCACTATCGCGGTCGGCGTACCGCTATTGCTCGTCTTTTCGCTCCTGGCGCTTCCCTTTTTCGACACGCGGAGCCGACGGAACCTTCGTCGCCGGCCGCTGGCGCAGATCTCACTTGGTTTTCTTCTCGGCGGCTCCGCATTGCTGATTGGTGCAGCGGTACGAGAAACGCAACCTGTTATTGCGCCTGAGACGGGGCAGTACTTGAGCTCGACGCAACGCGCCGGGCGCGCCCTCTTCGAGCGCCAGTGCGCGGGGTGCCATATCGTGGCCGGGCTCGCCGCGTCCGAGAAGAGGGAGAAGAACGAGCACGAAGGCCCAAAGCTCACCGAGGTCGGACTCCGCCATTCGTCGGCTTGGCTTCACAGTTTCGTCGAGGACCCTCGCATATTCCGTGGCGATACCTCGAGCATGCCAGCCTTCGGGCCACCTGTGCTGTCGCATCAGGAGATTGAGGAGCTCGCGCAGTACCTGACCAGCCTGCGCGGATTGCCCGGCAGGCACCTAAAGCCAGAAATCCAGGACACATTCCCCGAACCAGCCAAGGTCACGGCATCGGCCGGACGGGTCCCATGAGGGCCGGCTATATGCTTCAGTTCAGATCGCACGTTGTTCAACCATCCACGGAGAGAGTATGCGAGCACTAATATCCATTGGCGCGGCGGTCTTCGCCCTCGCGGCAACTGCCGGTGATCTCTACGCCATTCCCGCCTGGGCGCGCAAGTACAACATGAACTGCTCGGGGTGCCACTACCCCGTGATGCCGCGACTCAACGGGGATGGGCTGGCTTTCAAGTGGGCTGGCTACCGCAGGCCGGAGGAGATCAACGAGAGCGTTGAAGTCAAGAAGATCGAAGACTACCTCGCCGCTCGCGGAGTCGTCCAATACGCCTACGCGAAGACGCAGGGCAGCAAGGCGGACCAGAATGGATTCAGCATCCCGGGCGCGAGTATCTTTCTTGCCGGGCCAGTGGGGAAAAACTTCGGCGGCTTCTTCGAGTTCGAGCGCACGTCCGACGGCGCCGTTGACCTCATTGGGCAAATAGCAGCGGTGTGGGGAAGTGAGAACAAATTCGGGGGCGTGCGCTTCGTTCAGGGCCACCTTCTCGTCGGCGGCGCTGTCGCCGGCTTTGACCGGCCCATCGGTGTTCTGGATCCGCTTGCGCTAAGCGATCCCACCGCCGCATCGCCCTTCACGTTCGCGGGCGACCAAGCTGGTCTCGAGGCATCGTTCGTCGTCGACAAACGGAATCGAACATCAGTCGGCTTCGTCAACGGGGTGATGGCTGGCGGTATGGAGGGAGGCGGTGTCAGCACAAAGAAAGATGTCTTCGTCACGAATCAGTTCATCTGGGACAGTGACGGAGGCGGCCTGACGACGATCGGCTATTATGGCACGGTCGCTGGACTTGACTCGACCCTCCCCGATGTGAACTCTCACTACTATCGCCTGGCGGCGACGGCCAACCACTATTTCGGCCCCATCGAAGGTCTGGCGGGGTACGTCTACAGCAAGGATAACGATTTACCGGTGGGAACCATTTTCGGTGCGTCGTCCATGACAGGTTCGTCATACTGGCTCTCGGGTGCCTACATCATGCCGAACACCCATTTTACGATGTACGGGCGATACGAGTTCCTGAATCCGGACCGCGATGCAACCGACGCCGGAACGCAACGATGGGTGCTCGGTGGTGTACTACCGGTGAACGTGCCCGAGTATCTGCGGGTGGGTGTTGAATATTTCCACGACTCCCCGCGACTCAGCACCTTGCCGACGCGGCAGGGTGTGTTCGCGGAAGTGCACCTGGCGTTTTGAAATCCGCATTCCATCCATCAGCTTTCCCGGGGTAAACTATGAAGATCATTATTCTCGCACTTACACTTGGCGCATGCGCACTCGTGCCGGCCCCAAGCGGTAGATACCAGGAGCAGCCCGAAGGCAAGGTGCTATACCTGAATGGCGGTACACACCAGGAGCCCAACGGCAAGGTTCTGTACCTCAAGAACTGCAGGCAGTGTCACGGTGCGACCGGTGAGCCGTCGGAACAGACGAAGCACAAGTATCCTAAGATCAAGACGCTGAGCGACGACGCATTCCTCTCCGCCCGGTCAGACGACTCGCTCGTCACCGTAATGAAGAAGGGCGCTGGGCGCGACATGAAGTCCTTCAGCGAAAAACTTACACCGGAGCAGATGGCCGCGATCGCGAAGTACGTGCGGAGCCTCGACAAAGGCTCGAGCTGAGTATCCACCGGTACAATCGCAACCTGCGCGCCGAACTGTGAATAGCTTCAAGCCAAGCTGCTGCAAGGCTTGGAGCTGCTTGCTTCAGAACTCGATGGTCTATCCGAAGCGCCGCGATCTGCGCCTGTGCACTACCGCGCCGCGATCTCCCCCTGTGCACTAAACCGCGTCTGATTGAGACGGAGACGCCTATGTGGCGACGGCTCGACTCAATCTGCCAGGCTGGGGAAAGACTCCGCATCCTGAAAATGTGGTGGCACTTCCGCCAGTAATAGGAGGCTTGCCGTGACCGAGCGCCACGAGCACGACGAGCGCCACGAGACCGTCAGCGCAAATTGCGAGAGTGTTCAAATGAAAACGCTAAGATCCAGACCGCCACTGAGCATTCTCCTTGCCTTTGCTTTCGGCGCGCTCGCGACGCGCCTCGCGAGCCAGCAGCCCGCACCGACGGCTGGGCCATGGTCCGCCGTTGAAAGTGCGCTTGGCCGAAGCGGCACGATGCAGCCCGGCAATGTCATCAAGTTCAGCTTCCCGCGCAGCGATCTGTCGGTGACGCTCGACGGTGTAACCATGAAGCCGGCATTCGCGCTCGGCGGCTGGGTCGCGTTCAAGGAGACCGGGAAGGGACAAGCGATGGCGATGGGCGATCTCGTCATCACCGAAGACGAAGCGAGCCCGATGATAAACGCGCTGCAGATCGGCGGCGTGCAGCAAACCGCTCTGCACAATCATCTCCTCGGTGAGACTCCCCATGTCATGTACATGCACATCTCGGCGCATGGAGATGCGGCGAAGATCGCGCAGACGATTCATGACGCGCTGGCGCTGAGCAAGACGCCGCTGGGTCCGGCGTCACCGGCAGCTGCTCCCTCTGCCGCCGACCTCGACACGACGGGCATCGCGAGCGCCCTGGGCGTTGCCGGAAAGCTGAATGGTGTCGTCTATCAGGTGAGCATCCCGCGGACTGAGACGATCACCGAGATGGGAGTAGTGATTCCGCCATCGATGGGTGTCGCAACCGCTATCAATTTTCAGCCAATTGGAAATGGGGAGGCCGCGGTCACCGGTGATTTCGTCTTACGCGCGGCCGAGGTGAATCCGGTGATTCTTGCTTTGCGCGCGCACGGGATCGAAGTCACAGCCATTCACAGCCATATGCTCGAAGAGCAGCCCCGCCTGTTTTTCATGCATTTCTGGGCAAGGGAGGATGCCTTGAGTCTGGCCCGGGGACTTCGAGACGCCCTTGATCTTACGCAATCGGTGAAGCCGCGGCCGCAGGCTCCCTGACGCTCCTCACGTTGCCGCTATTGAGGCTCGGAGTCAAAATCGCGCTCAGTTAGCGCGATTCGAACGTAACAACCGACTCCGCGAGCAGCGTGTAGTGCAGTGACTCACTCTTTGTCTGATCTGGACCAGACGGGACTCCGCTGATTCTCCAGTGAACGGCAAAGGTTCGCTCCTTTTCACCAGCATTGAGCACGACCAACACTGTCCTGACGGCTGAGCAGCGCGCGCCGGTCGCCTGTTGTCAGCCACACGCCCACCTTCGTTGTGAGCTGCATCGTCTGGTTGGGGACGATCCCATTTATCGCTGGTGAGGGTGCAGCACACGCGACTGTGAACATGAGAGCACAGCATCTGAGATGGGTCATCAATGAGGTCTCAAGGGTGAGCAATACAACTGAACGCGGCGGGAGGCGTCAGAAGTAAAGATGCCAGTGATTAGTTCACTACGTCGAGACTTTTCTACGTAGAGGCCGGGCAGGGCAAGAGCATTTCTTCCTCATACCGTCACCACAGTAGGAAAGTCAGGGAGTACTGAACTAAAACCTGGCACCTACGCTTCTGACGCCTCCCGCCGCGTTCAGTTGTTTGTGCCAGAAGGAACGATGCCGCCGCGGCCCTATCCTGCCTGTAGCGCGCCACCACTTCCAGGAGTACGATTGGGGGATGGTGGATCAACTGGCTGCCCCGCCCTCCCCGTTAGTCTCGCGTCGCCCGCGCGACGATGAGCTGGATTTTTTCGGCCTCACTCATCGGGGGAGAGTTCGCGACGAAAATCAGGATCACTTCCTGGTCGGCTCTCTGCGGGGGCGACTGAACGTTAGGATATCGAGTCTTCCGCAAAATGACAGACTTCCCCTCGAAGAGGAGCGCGTCGCTTCCTTCATGATGGTGGCAGATGGCGTTGGTGGAGGGCAGAAGGGCGAAGCGGCGAGCCGGATCGCGGTCGAGGAAGTAGCGCAGTTCATCGCCGAGGGTGCGGGCTGCTACTATCGCTCTGACGAGTCGGAAGGCGATTTCGTCCGCGCGCTCGAGGTGGCCGCGGGGAGATGGCACGACGTCGTCAGAGAGCGCGCGGCCGACGACCCGGCGTCAGCCGGCATGGCGACAACACTCACGCTGTTCATCGGCGTCTGGCCGTGGTGCTACATCCTCCAGGTAGGCGATTCCCGCCACTACCAGTATTGCAAAGGAGAGCTGACCCAGATCTCCCATGATCAGACGATGGCGCAGGCCCTCGTCGACCAGGGGATAATGTCCAAGGCTTTTTCAGAAAAGTCTCCGCTCGCGAACGTTCTCTCGAGCTCCATCGGCGGAGCGCAAACCGCGCCTGTCGTCACGCGGATCCCGAATTCATGGGACAACGTCCACCTCCTTTGCAGCGACGGCCTCACGAAGCACGTTTCCGACGCGCGAATCGCCGAGCGGCTTCGCACGATGGAGTCGGCGCAGCAGGTATGCGAGACTCTTCTTCAGGACGCGCTCGAAGAAGGAGGAACGGATAACGTTACCATCGTGGTTGGTCGGGCAGTTCCTAAAGAGGGAGCTACCCGGGCTCGGTAAGTCCCCCGTAGGGCCGAGGGGATCCAAGTCTTGAGTGAACAGTATTGAGTTGTAGTGTGTCAGTTGTGTTCGCGGTTACCCGTGAAGCGAGTGAGCCCGACGTGGATCTCAGCCGATCCGGTCGCCACTGACGGCATCAAAGAAGTGCGCCTTCTCAAGATTGAAAGCGAGCACGATCTTCGATCCGAGCGGCGGCAGCGACTGAGGAGCTACGCGTGCGGTGATGTCGTGCCGCCCCGCACGGGCGTAAATGAAAGTCTCGTTTCCCAGTGACTCGACGAGATCGAGTCGCGCTGTAGCCGTGGCAGGGGCTGCGCGCGGGCCTGCAACTACTGACACATCCTCGGGCCGGATTCCCATCGTTATCGCCTTTCCCCTCGCCGAGCCGAGCGGGGCCGAGACACGCTGTGGAAGGTTGATCTCCCACTCCCCGCCCTCGGCGACGAAGCGCGACGGTCCCCCACCTTCGACGGTGCCGTTCGCGAAGTTCATCGCAGGGTTGCCGATGAACCCCGCGACGAATTTGTTCTTGGGCTTCTCGTAGAGGTTGAGCGGCGTGTCGATCTGCATCACGTGGCCTTTGTTCATCACGACGATGCGGTCGCCGAGCGTCATCGCCTCCACCTGGTCGTGCGTGACGTAGATCATCGTCACCTTGAGCTCCTGGTGCAGCCGCGCAATCTCCCGGCGCATCGAGACGCGCATCTGTGCATCGAGGTTGGACAGCGGCTCGTCGAAGAGAAATACCTGCGGCTGTCGCACAATCGCACGGCCTAGTGCGACGCGCTGACGTTGTCCGCCTGAGAGTTGGCGTGGCTTGCGGTCCAGATAGTCGTCGAGCCCAAGCGTCGCAGCAGCAATTCCGACGCGCTTGGCGATCTCCTCCGCCGGCATGCTGCGGAGCTTGAGGGCGAACCCCAGGTTCTCGCGGACGGTCATGTGCGGATAAAGCGCGTAGTTCTGGAACACCATCGCGATATCGCGCGCCTTTGGAGGGATGTCGTTGACGACGCGATCGCCGATCTTCACGGAGCCGGCG
>JBBQAV010000045.1:0-19400 GCA_038316775.1 Gemmatimonadales bacterium
GGGACTTAAAATCCCTTGGGATAAGATCCCATGCGGGTTCGATCCCCGCCCCGAGCATGCACAATTCCGCGGCTTGAGCCTGCGAGCGGCGCTGCAATAGATCGAAACTATCTCTTCCGGACGCACGATGAGCGCAGCGACCGCAATGAAGTTCGCGCCGAGGAGAATCGGACGCGTGCTGCTGATCGTGAATCCGGCCTCGCGCCGTGGAGCCCGGCTCCGGCGCAAAGCGCTCAAGGCTTTTGCCGACGCTGGAGTCGAGTGCGAGCTCATGGAGACCCAGGCCCCCGGGCACGCCGCAATCATCGCAAAGGCCCACGCGCATAAGTACGATGCCGTGTTCACTCTCGGCGGCGATGGAACGGTGATGGAAGTGCTCGGCGCCCTCGCGCACCAGGATACGCCGCTCGGCGTGCTGGCGGGCGGAACCGCGAACGTTGTGGCCCGGACGCTTCGGATTCCGCTGAATCCCGCTCGCGCCGTCCCGATGCTGCTCAGTGGCGACGAAGCCACAATGGACATGGGGCGCCTCGGCGACGGGCGCCGGTTTGCCATCGGAGTCGGCGTTGGCCTCGACGCGACGATGATCGCGGAAGCGCCGGCCGTGCTGAAGAGGCGCTTCGGCTTCATGGCCTACGTGATCGGCGGATACAAGGCGGTGCTCCGCAACCGGAAATTCAAGCTTCGCCTGACGGTAGACGGCACCGTTTACGACAGCTCTGCTTCCGCGGTGTTCATCGCGAATTTCGGGGCTGTCCTCAACGATCTGGTCGCGTTTGGCGATGGGATCGTCCGCGACGATGGTCTGCTCAACGCCTGTGTCTTTTCGCCCGACAACCTCTGGGACGCGATGAGGATTCTCCGTCGCATGCTCAGAAAGGATTTCAGCCCGGATCCGTGCCTGTTTTATAGGTCCGGACGCGAGTTCAAAATCGAAACCTTGCCGGCAATGCCCGCGCAAGCCGACGGTGAGCTCCTGCCGGAGACACCGGTCTCGGTTTCGGTCGATCCACTGGCCGGCTGCTTGCTTATTCCAAAGAGGGATAGAGCCCGGCAGTAATCGGTAAGTGCAATCGAGGGGATTCATGGTGGACCACGGCAGCTCGTTTCTGAAAAACCAGGTCGGCAATGCGGTGATTCAGCACCGCGCCTTCGTGAGCGCGCTCGAGGGCCATGAGCAGCAAGCCGAGGATCCGCGCTTCAGCGACCTTTGCTCGCGACATATTCCCCACATGCGCGAGCACCAGCGAATGCTGGAGGAATATCAGTCGCAGCTTGAGGGCTTAGCGGGCCCCGTTCAGGGTGCAATTGCTTCGGCGGCCACAGTGGTGCGCGACCTCGCCGATGCCGCGCGAGAGAGCGACTACCTGCGCCTCGTCAGCGACATCGTCATGGCCCGGCAATCGGAGGACGCCTTCAAGACGTTCCGCGAAGCAGGAAAAATGATGGGCAACCGGACACTCCAGGAAATCGGCGACATCGGCGAGCGCTACCAGGACGCCTACGTGAAGGAGGCGAACCGACTGGCCCAGCACATGTTCGTCGAGCGAGTGCAGGGAGTCGATCGCGACGCGCACAAATCCGATTTTACACGCCTCGACGCGACCCTCTGACTCCGCGCTTCGGACTGGCGCCCGCTCGGAGAACATGCGTCGCACTTACACCGTTCTCACGCGGCGCTAACTTCTACACATGACCGATGTCGTATCGCTCGCCGCCGAGCTCCTGGCGATTCAGTCGACGACCGGCTCCGAGGCGAGCGTCGTCGACTACGTGTCGCGTTGGCTGGTCGCGCGCGGCTGGAACGTGACCCTCCAGGAAGTGAGCCGCGGGCGGGCCAACATCTGGGCCTCGAGGTCGGGCGGTGACGGCGGAGTGACCTTCTCGACGCATCTCGACACCGTTCCTCCCTACATGCCTCCCCGGCTCGAAGGAACGCGACTCTTCGGACGCGGCTCGTCGGACGCAAAGGGAATCGCTGCAGCGATGATGGTCGCGGCGGACAGGCTCGTATCCGACGGCGAGAAGCGTGTCGGCGTACTGTTCGTCGTCGGAGAGGAAAAAGGATCCGATGGCGCGCGCGCCGCGAACAACCTCCGCGCCACAAGCCGCTTCCTGATCAACGGCGAGCCAACCGAAAGCAAGCTCGCGAACGGCGCGAAAGGCTCGCTCAGGGCGACGATTCGAACACGCGGCCGCGAAGCACATTCTGCGTATCCACACCTCGGTCGCTCGGCGATCGAGCCGATGCTCGAGCTCCTGCCGACGCTGCGCAAACTGCCACTTCCCTCCGATCCCGTTCTCGGCGAAACCACCGTCAACATCGGAACGATCAAGGGCGGAACCGAGGCCAACATCATCCCCGCCCACGCCGAAGCCGAGATCATGTTCCGCCTCGCCGGAGATGTAGAGCCGATCAAGAAGATGGTGCTCGACTGGGCGAAGGGACACGCGGACGTCGAGTTCGGATCGCACATCCCGGCGCAGCGATTCGCGACGGTGCCTGGATTCGAGACCGGACCCGTCGCGTACACCTCTGATATCCCGCTGCTCTCGAACTGGGGCGAGCCGCTTCTGTTTGGGCCGGGCTCGATTCATGTCGCGCACACGCCCGACGAATACATCGACGTCGAAGAGCTGAGAGCCAGCGTCGACATCTATGAACGACTCGCCAAAACACTTCTCGCCCGATGACTCATCCAATTCCCGGAAGGCGCAAAGCCAAATGGCCCGTCGCCGTACTCGGCGCGACCGGCGCCGTGGGGCAGATGTTCGTCCGGCTGCTGTCCGACCATCCATGGTTCGAGATCGCCGAGCTCGCGGCGTCGGAACGGTCCGCCGGAAAGAAATACGGAGAAGTGACGCGCTGGCTGGAAGGAACCCCTCCCCCTGAAGCAATTCAGAGCCGGCGCGTCATCGCCTGTGATCCCGGGATCGTAAGTGCGCCGATTGTATTCTCAGCGCTCGATGCGGTCGTCGCCGGCGAGGTCGAGGCTGCGTTTGCAAAGGCGGGGAAGTTCGTCCTCAGCAACGCCAAGAATTTCCGAATGGAGCCGGACGTGCCGCTCGTCATTCCGGAGGTGAACGGCGATCACCTCGCGCTCATCAAGTGCCAGCGGGAGCGCCGCGGCTGGAAGGGCGCGATCGTGACGAACGCCAACTGCTCGGCGACTGTGGCCGCGGTCGCTCTGGCTCCTTTGCACCAGAAATTCGGAATCAGGCAGCTCTTCCTTTCGACGATGCAGGCAGTTTCTGGCGCCGGGTATCCGGGCGTGCCGTCGCTCGACATACTCGGCAACGTGATTCCCTACATCGCGGACGAGGAACCCAAGCTGGAGCGGGAGATGCTCAAGCTGCTCGGAACCTACGCGGACGACGAGGTGACGAGCGCTTCGTTCAAGGTGAGCGCTCACACCAACCGTGTGCCCGTAGAGCACGGCCACACGATCTGCATGACGATCGGCTTCGAGGATTCTCCCAGCCCTGAATCCGCGATCGAAACGATGAGGTCGTGGCAGGGGCTTGCTTCGACCGCCGGACTTCCGACGCGGCCAGAGCATCCTCTCGTCGTTACGGATGCTCCCGATCGTCCGCAACCGAAACGCGATGTCAACGCCGGGAACGGCATGACGGTCACTGTCGGCCGGGTTCGTCGCGACGCAGTGCTCGACCTGAGGATGGTCGCGCTCGGACACAACACGGTTCGCGGAGCGGCGGGGGGATCCGTTTTGAACGCGGAGCTGCTCGCCTTTACCGGCGCTCTCGACTCCGCGTGATCGTCGTAAAATTCGGCGGGACATCGGTGGGCGACGCCGAGGCGATCGAGCGGACCGCGGCGATCGTCAAAGGCCGCCTCGACCGGCACCCGGCGGTTGTCGTATCGGCTCTCGGAGGCGCGACCAATTCGCTGCTTGCCATCGGAGAGCAGTCCGCGAAAGGGCATCTGATCGGCGCCCTGCGCGGAGTCGAGACGCTGCGCGATCGCCACTTTCAACAATGTGAAAAGCTGCTTGGCACATCCGCCGAGGCATCCGACGTGGCTTCGGAGATGAGTGCGACGTTCGACGAGCTGGCGAGTCTGGCTGAGGCGCTTTCAGTGCTCGGGCACGCGACTCCGCGCAGCTTCGACGCAATTGCCGCGTTCGGCGAGCAGCTGTCATCGCATCTGGTCGCGGCATTCTTCAAGCTGCGCGACATTCCTGCTGAGCACGTCGATGCGCGAGACGTATTCGTGACCGACGACAACTACATGTCAGCCGAGCCCCAGACCGACGCCATCGCCGATGCCGCGCGCGACCTGATCCAACCGATGATCCAGGCCGGTAAGGTCCCCGTACTGGGAGGCTTCATCGGTCGCACGCCGCAGGGAATCACAACGACGCTCGGACGCGGCGGGTCGGATTACAGCGCGTCGCTGCTCGGGGCCGCGTTGCACGCCGATGCGATCGAGATCTGGACGGACGTAGATGGAATGCTCACGGCTGACCCTCGTGTCGTTAAGGGCTCGAAGCTGATCGAGCAGATACGCTTCGACGAGGCGTCGGAGCTGGCGTCGTTTGGCGCCAAGGTGCTGCACCCGAATACGATCGCGCCCGCCGTGCGTCTTGGAATTCCAGTCTTCATCTACAATTCGCGCAATCCGAAGGGGAAGGGAACTCGCATCACGTTCGACGCGCCCCGCCGTGCGGTAAGCGCGATCGCTGGAAAGGGTGGCATAACGGTAATAAAGGTCGCTGCCGCGAAGATGTTGTTCGCGCGCGGATTCCTCAGGCGGGTGTTCGAGATTTTTGAGAAAAATGGCGTATCGGTCGATGTAGTCGCGACGTCGGAGGTGTCGGTGTCGGCGACGGTCGACGATCCCACCGGACTCGAATCGCTCGTCGTGGAGCTCGCCGCACTGGGCGATGTATCGGTCGAACGAGACCGCGCGATCGTCGCCGTCGTGGGAGCAGCTATTAGTGAAGACAGCGCGGCGATGGGCCGCGCGATCGGCGCGCTGGACGGAATCAAGGTTCATATGATGTCGCTCAGCGCGACTGGAATTAATCTGACCGTGATCGTGGACGGCGATCAGCTCAATCCCGCGATGGAGCGACTCCACGACGCTTTCTTTGGCCGCGCGCAGAAATGAGCAAGCGCAGCGTTGCGATCATCGGTGACGGGAAGATGGGCCAGGCGATCCGCGACCTGGCGCTCGCGAAGGGATGGCTGGTGACCGCGGTTATCGGCGAAAAGGAAAGCGCGGATGGTGTCGGCATCAGCAAGCGCTCGCTCGGAGAGCCCGATGTCGCGGTCGAATTCACACAGCCGGGCGCGGCGGTCGCGAACATAAGCGCCTGCCTTCGTGAAGGTGTGCCGGTCGTTGCCGGCACAACTGGCTGGTACGACGCGCTGCCGGAGGTGACCCGCCTTGCGAATGAAACGGGGACATCGCTCCTCTGGTCGCCGAATTTCTCGCTTGGAGTCAACGTGATGATCGAGCTCGCGCGCTACGCGGGCACTTTGATGCGGACGCTGGAGGATTTCGATGCCCATATCATCGAGACCCATCACTCGAAGAAGAAGGATGCTCCGTCGGGGACCGCGATCGCCATCGCAAAGGCGGCCAGCGATGCATTGAAACGACCAATCCCGACGACCAGCGTCAGGACCGGATCAGTTCCCGGGACCCACGAACTGGTGTTCGATGGCACGTTCGAGCAGCTATCGCTCATGCACATCGCGCGCGACCGGCGCGTATTCGCTGAAGGGGCGCTCAAGGCCGCTGACTGGATCGTCGGCAGGAAGGGTGTGTTCACGATGCGGGATGTGCTCGAGCTTCCAGCCCGAGCGTAACTCGCCAGCGCGGCAAATGTGAAACCTCGCTCTGCCGCCGACGTACGGAGATGCATGTCCAGGCCTCGCTTTCTACTCGCAATCACCGCCGTAGCTCTGATCGTAGCCGGATGTCGGAGGGGCGATTCGGACCCCGTTCCGGCCAGCCTCCCAGGCTCCTACGTGTACGCCGGCAAGGGCTCGACATTCAAAAAGCCGTGGCAGTTTGCAGCCTGGCTCGACCTGACACGCGATAAGCGTTTCACCCTCACGCTCGACAAGACGATAGAAGGAAAGGCGGATCCGAGAGAGACGACCACCGGAACGTACACGGTCTCAGGCGATCACATTGTTCTCCGCGAAGGTGAAGGTCAGGCGAAGTCGTCGCAGGATATGCACAAGCTCGTGATCAAGGCGGATTCCCTGGTCGCCGAAGTAGGCTGGACGGCGGAGCTGTTCATCAAGGGAGTCGGGGCGCCTAACGTCGTCTTCGTGAAGCAGCGCCGCGGGTAGGCGACACTCGCTCTTCGCGGCGTGAGCCGCGTACATTTAACGGATGAACACGAAGCGGCTCGCGGGCTGTGGAACCGCGCTCGTCACCCCGTTCACGAAGTCCGGCGAGATCGACGGGAAATCGCTGCGCTCCTTTGTCGAGTGGCAGATCTCCAGCGGCGTCCACTTTCTGGTTCCCTGTGGCTCAACCGGCGAAGCCGCGACGATGACCACCGCCGAGCACCGCAATGTGGTCGAGATCACCGTCGACCAGACAGCCGGCCGAGTTCCGGTCGTCGCCGGAGCGGCATCGAACGATACGAAGAAGGCGATAGCGCTTTCGCGTGAGATGGAGTCCGCTGGCGCGACGCATCTGCTCCACGCTTCGCCGATGTACAACAAGCCGCCGCAGCGTGGAATCGTCGCGCACTTTCGAGCGATCGCGGACGCGGTTCACATTCCGATCGTCGTCTACAACGTGCCCGGCCGCACAGCGAGCAACATAGAAGCGGCCACGACCTTGGAGCTGGCCGAGCACGAGAACATCGTCGCGGTGAAGGAAGCGTCCGGGAATCCATTGCAGATCAGCGAGATCATCCGGCATCGGCCCGCCCGCTTTTCGGTTCTGTCGGGAGATGATCCACTCACGCTTCAGGTGATGGTGGACGGCGGAGATGGAGTGGTGTCCGTCACATCGAACGTGACACCGCGGCTCGTGGCGCAGCTCACCGAGCTCTGTGCCGCGGCGAGCTTTGTTCCGGCGCGCGCCATCCATCACCGGCTGGCGGAATGGACGGCAGCCGCATTCATCGAATCGAATCCAATTCCCGTGAAGGCAGCGCTCGCGATGATGGGAAAGATGTCCAACGTGCTACGACTTCCCCTCGTTCCCCTCGCCGAGAAATTCGAGCCGACTGTGCGTGCGGCTCTCGTTTCCGTCGGGGCGCTCACTGCGTGACCGCGCAGACCGTCCGCGACCTCGAACGGCGCATCGATGCGCTCTCCTCCACTCCGGCGGGCGGTCAACTTCCTGAAGAAGCCCGAAGCGTCGTAAGGGCGCTGCTCGATGCGCTCGAAACAGGAAGCGTCAGAGCCGCGGAAAAGGATCCCGCAACCGGCCACTGGGGCGCCGTCCCATGGGTCAAGCGCGGAATCCTCCTCGGCTTTCGAGCCGGCGCGATCGTGGACATGTCCGTTGCAACTGAGGCGGGCGATGTGGCCTTTGCCTTCTTCGACAAGGACACATATCCGCCGCGACGACTGAGTCTCTCCGACGGAATTCGCATCGTCCCTGGCGGATCGAGTGTGAGGCGCGGCGCCTACGTGGCGCGAGGCGTGGTGTGCATGCCGCCCATGTACATCAACGTTGGCGCTCACATCGGCGCCGGGACAATGATCGACTCCCACGCTCTGGTTGGATCGTGCGCGCAGGTAGGCGAGCGCGTGCATCTGAGCGCCGCGGCGCAGCTGGGCGGCGTTCTCGAGCCGATCAATGCGTCTCCGGTGGTAGTCGAGGATGACGTCATCGTCGGGGGAAACTGCGGCATCTATGAAGGAACCGTCGTGCGCAAAGGCGCCGTGATCGGGGCGGGCGTGATACTCACGCGCGGCACACCTGTCTTCGATCTCGAGCGCGAGACCGTGCATCGCGCGGAGGGTGGAAAGCCACTGGTCATTCCCGAGAACGCCGTCGTCGTCCCCGGGGCGCGCGCCGTGAAAGCTGATTGGGCGCAAGCCCAAGGCATTTCACTCCAGACTCCGGTCATCGTGAAATACCGCGACGAGAAGACAGACGCGGCGACGGCGCTCGAATCTTGGCTGCGCTGAAAGTGTCCGGCACGATTCGCGTGCCGGGTGACAAGTCCATCTCGCACCGGTCTCTCATATTTGCGACGCTGGCCGAAGGCGAATCTCTCGTCCGCGGGATCCTCGATTCGGAAGACGTGCGCTCAACCGCCGAGGCGCTTCGCGCTCTCGGTGCCGCGATTCCGTCGCTGTCGGGCGAGATGCGAGTGACAGGCCGCGGATTGCGCGGTCTTCGGCAACCGCGTAGCGCGCTCGACTGCGGAAACAGTGGAACCACAGCCCGTCTCATCGCCGGCGTCGTCGCTGCTCATCCATTCTCGGCGCGTTTCGAAGGCGACGCGAGCCTGAGCCGTCGCCCCATGAAGCGCATCGCGGAGCCACTCACTTCCATGGGGGCGCGATTCGAATTCGAGCATGGAGATGGCCTGCCGATGACCGTGCACGGCGTGGAGCTTCGCAGTATCGACTGGGACACGGGCACATCGAGCGCGCAGGTCAAGAGCGCGATCCTGCTTGCGGGTCTCGTGTCAGCCGTTGAGGTGCGGATCACGGAACAATCGCGGTCGCGCGACCATACGGAGCGGATGCTGCGCGCGATGGGCGCCGACGTCGAGAACGATGGGAACCAGGTCTGTCTGAGGCCGGCGCGACGCCTGAACGCGATCGGGATCGATGTGCCGGGGGACCCGTCCTCAGCGGCTTTTTTTGTCGCCCTGGCGTCACTCGCTAAAGATGGGGAGCTCACGCTCGCGGATGTCGGTCTCAATCCCACGCGAACAGGATTCCTTGAGGCGATGAAGCGCATGGGAGCGGAGATCAATGACACAGCCCGTGCAATCAGCGGAGGGGAAGAGATCGGATCGCTCAGCGTCCGCCCGGCCCGGCTTCGCAGCACGCGCATCACAGCGGATGAAGTTCCTTCACTCATCGACGAGCTGCCTCTGCTCGCGTGCGTAGCGGCGGGCGCGGGCGTGGATCTCGAGATCACCGGTGCCGCGGAGCTTCGCGTAAAGGAGAGCGATCGCATCAGCGTGGTCGTGCAGAATCTGCGCGCGGTGGGGGCAGACGTGGAGGAGCTCGCAGACGGATTGCGCGTCCATGCATCGACCCGGGAGCTATCGGGGACGATCGACCCACGCGGCGATCACCGCATTGCGATGGCGTTCGGCGTGCTCTCGGCTGCGTCGGGGAATCGCATCATTGTCGACAATCCGGAGTGCGTTGCTGTGTCCTATCCTGGCTTCTGGGATGATCTTCGCCGAGTGGCGGCGTGACGAGGCAGAAGTCGGTGATCGCGATCGATGGCCCGGCGGCGTCGGGGAAATCTTCGACGGCACAGATGGTAGCCGAAAAACTCGGCTATCTGCACGTGGATTCGGGCTCACTCTATCGCGCAGCCACGGCGGCGATGCTGCGTACGGAAAAAGACGCATCGAAGTGGACTGAGCACGCTGTTCTTGAAGCGGTGCGTCCGGTGGAGCTCCTTGCGGCGCGGACTTCGTTTTATCCGGCGCTGGAAGGCCGGGCAATCGAAGACGAGATCCGCGGCGGCGACGTGACGAGAAACGTTTCGCGAGTCGCGCAGATGCCGCGCGTTCGCGACTGGGTGAACGAAAAAGTGCGGATCGCGGCGCAGACCAACGACGTCGTCGTCGATGGACGGGACATGGGAACCGTCGTGTTCCCGGACGCCGATCTCAAGATTTTTCTCGTCGCTGATTCCCGGGAGCGCGCGGCAAGGCGGCTGCGTCAGCGGGGCACGCCGGCCTCGGGGCAGTTGCTCGACGACGAAACCATACGCATCAATGAGCGGGACGCGCGTGACGCCCGCCAAACCGTCCCCGCAACGGACGCAGTCGTGATCGACACGACTGGCCTGACCCAGGACGAGCAAGTGGAACAAATTGTGAGTCTATCGCAGCAGCGCTCCGCGTGAATCGGGTGGCTTTCCCCCATTTGCTCGTCAACAGGGCCATTCTGGAGGGGTTGCTTAAATGCGTCGTTTTACGGACCGGGCAGGCGCTGACTGGAGAGCGTTCGAAACCGTACGGCCAGGCGGTCTCCCCGATCGCAGGGTAAAGCCCGCGAGCGTTACCGTCGCGTTCAAATGCGACGATGGCAGCGAGGTCGCAATGGATCTTCCGGTCGGCGCGCTTGAGGGTCTGAGCGACGAGGAGCTCATCCTCCTGCTCACCAAAGGACTCAGGTAAATCACACCCAGCTGAGCACACGCTCCAAGTTGACCGCGCAGGGCGAAGCGTCTACATTTAAAGGCTTGATTCGATCGTACTCAACCCTTTAACCAGCAACATGATAGACTCGCCCACCGACACACAAACCGCTACCGGCACGACGCTGACCGCGCGCGAGAAGCGCGATCTGCAGAAGGCGCAGCTGCGTCCGCTTGCCAACCTGAGACCCGAGCTCTACGACGACGACGATTATTCGCAGGACGAGCTCGAGACGATGATGGAGATGTACAACGGGACGATGGCTTCCATAGAGGAAGGCGAGATCGTCAAGTCCCGTGTGCTGGATATCCGTGACAACATGGTCGTCCTCGACATCGGCTTCAAATCCGAAGGGACGATCCCCCTCGAAGAGTTCAAGGATCTTCCCGACCTCAAGCCGGGCGACGAGGTCGAGGTTCTGCTCGAGCATCTCGAGGACATGGAAGGATCGGTCGTCCTCTCGAAGAAGAAAGCCGACTTCATGCGCGTGTGGGAACGCATCCGCGTTGCCTACGAGAATGACGAGCCTGTTCGCGGCGCCCTGATCAAGAAAATCAAGGGCGGCGTGGTCGTCGATCTCATGGGAGTCGATGCATTCCTCCCCGGCTCGCAGATCGCGCTCCGTCGCGTTCCGAATGTCGACGAGCTCCTCGGTCAGGCCTTCGACTTCAAGATCATCAAGCTCAATAAGCGCCGCCGCAACATCGTCGTCTCTCGCCGAGTGATCCTCGAGCAGGAGAGGGCGGGCAAGCGCGAGAAGCTGATGAAGGAGCTCCAGAAGGATCAGGTCCGCAAAGGAGTGGTCAAGAACATCACCGACTTCGGCGCATTCATCGATCTCGGCGGCGTGGACGGTCTGCTCCACATCACCGACATGTCGTACGGCCGCATTCAGCATCCGTCCGAGATGGTGCACATCGGGCAGGAGCTCGAGGTCAAGGTTCTCGACATCGATTGGGATCGCGAGCGCATCTCGCTCGGCTTGAAGCAGCTCCAGAGCTATCCGTGGAAGGATGTCGCCGAGAAGTATCCGGTGGGCACTCGTGTCTCCGGAAAAGTTGTCTCGATCACGAACTACGGCGCATTCATCGAGCTCGAGCCGGGAATCGAGGGGCTCGTTCACATCAGCGAGATGAGCTGGACGCGCAACGTGCGCCACCCGTCGAAGCTGGTGTCGATTGGCGAGGCGATCGAAGCGGTCGTGCTCAAGGTCGATCCGAACGAGGAGAAGATCTCGCTCGGCATGAAGCAGACGGAACAGGACCCGTGGATGATGCTGCCGGAGAAGTATCCGATCGGCACGCGTCTCAACGGCAAGGTTCGGAACCTCACGAGCTTCGGTGCGTTCGTGGAGATCGAGCCGGGCATCGACGGACTGATCCACATCTCCGACATGTCCTGGACCAAGCGGGTGCAGCATCCGTCGGAAGTCGTGAAGAAGGGTGACTCGGTCGATGTCGTCATTCTGAACGTGGATGCTGAGAACAAGCGCATTTCGCTTGGCCTCAAGCAGGCGACCGAGGATCCGTGGCTCAGAATCGGTGAGACCTACCCGGTCGGCACCGAGCTGCATGGCAAGGTCGTGAGACTGATGGACAAGGGCGTGGTAGTCGATATCGGAAACGACATCGAAGGGTTTGTCCCGGTGAGCCAGCTCAATTTCGGTCAGCCGGTGAACAGTCCCGCGGACATCGTCTACGAGACGATGAACCTCGACCTCAGAGTTCTCGAGGTCGATCCGATTCACCGCCGTATCGTTCTGGCTGTGACCGGAATTCCCGCGGAGCAGCCGCCGCGTCCCGAGACGCCGTCAAAGGTCATTCCGATGGAATCCGACGATTACAACATGTCGGATCCCATTCCGACGCCGCCCGACTCGTACGTGGAAGAGCCGGCGTAAGAATCAGATCGCTTTAACGAAAGGGCCGCCTCTAGATTGAGGCGGCCTTTTTTGTCGCGTTTCCGGGGCGCGGCGCTTGCACAGCATTAATGCGTTCCTGGCGAGAGAGACGCATGGCGGAAGTTCTGGTGAAATTCGATCAGCCGATCACAAGCAGTGACGGGCGACGGTACTTCCCCCAGGCGGCGGCGAGAGAGCGCGACGATGGACTTTGGGAAGGATGGATCGAGTTTGTCGCGCTGGACGAAACCGGCGTCGCCATGTCCTCTGAGCGAGAGACGACCCAGCCAAACCGCTCGGATGTCCACTATTGGGCTCAGGGACTCACGACGGTCTATCTTCAAGGCGCTCTCGAACGGGCATTAACCCTCACTCAGAGCGTGCCGCGCCGGGACGGAGTCGATGACCCGAGCGTCGGCCGAGTCTCGACGAAGGAGTTGCCAAACCCTTCATAGTCTGCTGAATTGCCGTGATACGCCCATCATCGGCCATCTGATCGAGCGCTCGCCTTTCGAGAGACCTCACCGGCCGGCGATACTCAACCTGTATCGAATCGTCCTACAAGGGTCGGATCATATAAGGTCACTCCCCTGATTTCCCGCCCCAAATGCCCACATCCACAACGCCCGGCGAAGCCCTGTTGGTTCTGGACCCACAACTCACGGTCCGCGCGGCAAACCAGGGTTTCTACGCAATGTTTCGGCTCGCGCCGGAAGAATGCGTCGGGCGCAAGGTCTACGAGCTCGGCGGACGGAATTGGGATGAAAAACTCCGCGCCATGCTCGAGGCGGTCCTCCTCGGCGAGCCACAGTCGGACCATTTCGAGCTGATCCACGACGAGAAGGAAGGCGGTTCCGGTGCATTCTGGCTCAATGCCAGACTCGTCCCATCAGTTGACCCTGCCGACGCGACGATTTTACTCGCTATCGACGACCTCACCACCGGACGCCCCATCGAGGAAAAGCTCGCCGCCAGAACGCAGGAGCTAAACACTTTCGCCGATCTCGCAGGACGCGGCGCCCACGAGCTGAACAACCTGCTGACAGTCATTCGCATGAACGCAGACCTGGTCGAGGCTGCTCTTGCCAAAGCGGGTGTGCCGACGGCGGAAGCAGCCGATATCCGCCAAGCGGCTGATCGAGCGGAAGCGATCGCCAAGAAACTTCTGCTGACCAGCCGTCGCGTCCTGCCACAGTCCACGGGACTCGATCGAAACCCGAGCTCTGTTCCGCTGCCCGGTTCACCCTTGAAAGAGTCGCGCGAAGACGTGGTGCAACGCGAGTCAACCGAGAAGCGATCGCGGAAGGTGAGGCGACTCGCACACGGAGCGCCGACGGGGCGCGAAACGATTCTCCTCGTCGACGATGAGAAGGCTTTACGCAAACTCGGAAAGCGGGTACTCGCCGAAGCCGGCTATCGGGTGCTCGAGGCATCCGACGGAGCGATGGCGCTCCGCGTCGCCGCTGAGGAAGTGGGCGAAATCGACCTCGTTCTTACTGACGTCGAGATGCCGACGCTCGGCGGACGCGGATTGGTCGACGAGCTCCACGAGCTCAGTCCCGGCCTGAGAGTGTTATTCATGTCGGGTTACACCGACAACGAGATCCTGCGCCGCGGAATAGCGACGTCCGAGACGGAATTCCTCCAGAAGCCGTTTACCGCCGAGTCGCTGCGCAATGCTGTGCGTTCGGTGCTGAGCAAGCCTTCGACGGCGTCCGCGTAAGTGACCTCTCCCTCCCGCTCCTCTCGCGCGCCGCTGCACGCACAGCCGGCGCGAATCTTCATCGTCGATGACCAGGAGCAAAACGTTCGCTTGCTCTCGCGAATACTCGCAAAAGCCGGCTACGAACATGTGGCGTCGACGACGAATCCCGCGGATGCACTGACGCTCCAGGCGCAATTCAAGCCCGATCTGGTCCTGCTTGACGTCCACATGGAAGGGAAAGACGGCTTCCAGGTTCTGGAAGAAATCGTCGCGCACAACAACGGCGCTGAGGAAGTTCCGGTGCTCATGATCACTGCGGACGACAGCGCGGAGGTAAAGCGCCGCGCGCTCGCGCTTGGAGCCAAGGATTTCGTTGGCAAGCCGTTCGATGCGACGGAGGTCCTGCTCCGGATCCGCAATCTCCTTGAAATGCGTTTCCTGTATCAGAAGTTGCGCGCCCAGAACAGCGAATTGGAGCGCAAAGTCACGGAGCGCACCCAGGAGCTGGAGCTGTCTCAATTGGAAGTTCTGGAGAGACTCGCCGTCGCCGTCGAATTCCGCGATGACGACACCGGCAATCACACCAAGAGGGTCGCCGAAGTCTCGGCGAAGCTCGCGCGGACGCTCGGGCTCGAAGCGCCAACCGTGGAGCTGATAAGGCGCGCGGCTCCGCAACACGACATCGGCAAAGTCGGAATTCCCGATAACATTCTTTTGAAGGCGGGACCGCTCACCGCCGACGAGTTCGAGATCATGAAGACCCACACGACGATCGGCTCGAGAATGCTGTCGAAGGGTCGCTCGGAGCTCGTTCGCTACTCACAGCGGATTGCTCGCAGCCACCACGAATGGTGGGACGGCTCGGGATACCCTGACCGGGTCTCCGGCAAATCCATTCCGCTCGAGGCTCGCATCGTGGCAGTGGCCGATTTTCTCGACGCGCTGACACACACGCGTCCTTACCGCCCGGCCTGGGGAATCGAAGATACCCTCGCCGAGATCAAGCTCAGGTCGGGAACCCATTTCGATCCAGCGGTCACCAAGGCGCTGGTCGCCATCGATTGGCGCGCCTCCGCGGAGCTTTCCGCCTAGCCAGGAAACAAGGGCGAGTTTCTTGCCCTTCACACCCTCCGAATCGCCCGAACACTCTTTCGGAGGATGGCGCATGAAGTGGACACCAGGGGGCCGCAGCCCAAACCTTGAGGACCGCCGGTCATCCGGCGGAATGGGAAGGGGCCTCGGCATTGGCGGGACCGTTGTCGTCCTCGCGCTGAGCCTGCTGTTTGGACGCAACCTGTTCTCGGATCTCGGCGTCGAGCCGGGAGTGGCAACGGGCGCGCCCATGTCCGCGGCCGATTCTGCCGCCGAGGAAGGCGAAGTTCAGTTCATCTCCATGCTGCTCGACGATGTGCAGGGCACCTGGGCGAAGATTTTACCCGCTGCCGGCACCGCCTTCCATCCAGCCAGACTGGTGCTGTTCCGGAACTCGACTGACTCAGGCTGTGGCCCCGCTCAATCCGCGATGGGACCATTCTATTGCCCGGTCGACGAGCGAGTCTATCTCGACCTCGGCTTCTTCGATGAGCTGAAGCAGCGTTTTGGCGCGTCGGGGGACTTTGCGCAGGCGTACGTGGTTGCCCACGAGCTCGGACACCACGTTCAGCACCTTCTCGGCACAGACGCGCGGGCGCGACAGCAGCAGGAATCGAATCCTGGCGCTGCAAACGAGATTTCCGTTCACCTGGAGCTCCAGGCTGATTGCTACGCCGGAGTATGGGGGCATTCGAGCGAACAGCGCGGAAAGCTCGAGGCAGGAGATGTCGACGAAGCCTTGAACGCTGCGTCCGCGGTGGGAGACGATCGCATCCAGTCGCGGGTGACGGGTCAAGTCAACGTCGATTCGTTCACGCACGGATCGGCCGCCCAGAGATCAGCCGCCTTCAAGCGTGGATTCGAATCGGGCGATCCGAGAAACTGCAACTCCCTCTGATCGCGCTGACTGTCAGGGCTTCGAGATCATTGCGATCAGAGCGAGCACCGGAGTAATAAGCCGCAACGAGCCCCGCCATTGTGTGACGGACGATGCGCGGGTCGCCGGACCTCTCGGCGTGCATTTTCCAGAAAATCCCCGTGACGAGATTCTCCAGAAAAATCACGACCGCCGCTATGTGCAGAATCTTGAATGCGATGTACATGGCCACACGGTCGTTCGGACTCTAGAGGTACCGGGTGAGGACAATCTCGCGGTGGTGCAGCTCGTGCCCCGCGATGATGAATGCGAGCGCTCGGACAGAAACTTCCGCGTTGTTGGCGATGCCACGCCGCGTCCACGCCTCTTCATTCATGTGCCGGAACAGAAAGACCGTCGACTGGCGCACCGCCTCCAGCTCTGAGGCGAGCTCCGAGAGCGGATAGGCGTCGAACGAAGAATTGCGAACGTAATCGTCCTGCTCGAAGCCGGGAATCGGCGTCGGATCGTTCCGCCCAAATCGCAGTGCGCGGCCGGTGAAAATCCGCTCGCTGTCGATCATGTGACCTACGAGCTCGCTGACGCTCCACTTGCCAGGCGCGTACCGGTACGTCGAGCTGGACGCCGGAAGACCGCGAAGCAGCGCCAGAGTCTCGCCAATCTGGTTCGTCAGTGTCGAGACCACATCACCATCCGGTACGAGGGAGATATACCGCTCGTAGTAGGGAAGAAACTCCGACTTTGTCGGTTTCGTCGCGCTCACCGTCACCGTTGTTGCCGTAGCCACCTTTGCCTCCTCGTGCCTCGTTTGTCCCTCAACTAATAGTATCCGCGGGCGCGCTGCACGCCACTCTGAATAATTGCCCGGGGAACGCGGGCTTGGCATCATCCGGCTACTCAAAACCACCCGCGAGGAATGGCAGAGCGACACGACCCGCTTGATGGCGGGTACCGTCTGTCCGATTTATGCGGTTGTCTGCGTGAGCGGACTCGCGCGTAGCTTTCTTCAACCCGCTCGCACAGCGCTCGCCGCGGAGATCGTCCCTCGCGAGACATACACCAATGCAATTACCTGGAGGTCGTCTCTCTGGCAGTTCGCGGCAGGAGTCGGTCCAGCGGCAGGGGGAATTCTCTATGGATTCTCGGGCCCCCGACTCGCGTACATTGTCGAAACCGTGTTATGCGCGGTCGCCCTGGTCTTTGGCGGCCTTGTAACCCTGGGCGTGGTGGGGGTGACAGCCTGGAAGATCCCGCGATTGCGCGATCTCAATGAGCTTGCCTGACGCCAGTGCGGCTCGGCTAACTTCCGTCTGTTCCTGCCGTGCAGCGGATGCGAGATTAGACACTGAGCCGCGCTTTGGATGCGCGATCACTGGGCAGATGAACCCGCCAGCGGAATGGAGATAGCTTGATGCGTTCTTCGTCGCTTCCAGATTCTACGGTGCTTGCCCCGTCCTCCGCGGTTCCAGGGTGGACGGCGGAGTATGCTGTGCCCCTTGGCGGGCCCGGCCACCTGCTGCTTGCCACATTCGAGCAGGCCGCGATCGGCATTGCGCACCTGACGCTCACGGAAGACTGGATCTCGGTGAATCAGCGGTACTGCGAGATCACCGGCTACTCGCGCGAAGACATCCTCAAGCTCAGGGTCGCGGACTTCACGCATCCGGATGATGTCCAGGCGAGTCTCGAGTTCATTCGGCGCATCCGCGACGGTGAGCTTCCGGAATACAAGATGGAGAAGCGCTATATCCGGAAGGACGGTACCGTGATCTGGGTGAATCTCACCGTGTCGATCGTGCGCGCAGCGAATGGCGATCCGCTGTACCTCGTCGGATTCATCGAGGACATTACCCAGCGGCGCGACGCCCAGGCCGAAGCGAGTAGATCATTGTCGCTCCTGCGCGCCACTCTGGAATCCACAGCCGACGGAATCCTCGTGGTGGACCTGGACGGGAAGATTCTCAGCTTCAACCAGAAGCTGGCCGACATGTGGGGCGTGCCAGCGGAGATCTTTGCCAGCGGCGACGACCAGCGGGCGATCAACGCGGCGCTCGAGAAGCTCGTCTATCCCGACGAGTTCATGACCAAGGTGATCGAGCTGTATCGCCAACCCGAGCTCGCGAGCTACGATGTTCTCGAGCTCAAGGACGGCCGCACGTTCGAGCGCTATTCGCAGCCGCAGCGGATCGATGATATTCCGGTCGGCAGGGTCTGGAGCTTCCGCGACGTCACCGCGCGCAGGCAGGCGGAAGACCAGGCTCACACGCTAGCGCACGAACAAGCCGCACGAGCTGAAGCCGAGAACTCGCAGAAGCGGGCTTCGCTCCTGGCGGAGGCGAGCCGCGTCCTCAGTGCCTCGTTCGACTATCAGACGACCCTCGCCGCGCTCGTACGCCTCACGGTGCCTGCGCTGGCAGACTACTGCGCGCTCGACATCGTCGAGGGCGAAGACAAATTCGAGCGGATCGGAGAGGCGCACGTCGATCCGGGCAAGTCGCTGCTGATCAGGGAGGTCGCGACTTTTCCGCGCAGCGCGCTGACCGCAAACCATCCGTTGATCAGGGTGATCACGACGGGGGTGCCGGTCATTGAGGCTGACATCAGTCCTGCCTTTATTCGCGCGTCTTTCGCCGAGGCCGGCCAGCGCAAGATCGTGGAGGCACTGGGGCCACGATCGCTGATCTGTGTTCCTCTGGTGACTTCCGGCAAGCCGCTGGGTGCTCTGACGTTGGTGACGTCAGGATCGGGACGGAGATACGAGATTGCCGACCTTTCGCTCGCGGCGGACATCGCGAGGAGGGCGGCGGTCGTCGTGGAGCATGCGCGCTTGTTCAACGACGCGCAACAGGCGACGAAAGCCCGGGATGACGTGCTCGCGGTCGTCGCGCACGATCTGAGAAATCCGCTCAATACGGTGACGATGGCGGTCAGCCTGATGCTCGAGACCACTCCCATCGAGCGAGTTCAGGAGCGGAGACAGGCGGAGATCGTACGTCGCGCCGCCGATCGCATGAACCGGATGATCCAGGATCTTCTCGACGTGAAGAGAATGGAATCCGGTCGCCTTGGGATCGAGCTGAAGCCCGAGTCGCCGGCCAGTTTCGTGAACGACACGATAGACATGCTCCGCCCGCTTGCCATCGGCAGCACTATCCATCTCGAGCCCAGCATCGACGACAATCTCCCGCTCGTCCTCGCCGATTCGGCAAGGATCCAGCAGGTGCTTTCGAATCTCGTCGGCAACGCTATCAAGTTTACGCCGCGCAATGGTCGCATCACGGTGACCGCCGAGTGCATGGACGGCGAGGTGCGGTTTGCAGTGATCGACACGGGTCCGGGAATCCCCGCGGAGCAACTTCCGCACATTTTCGGGCGCTTCTGGCAGGCGAGGACATCTGACCGTCGCGGGATCGGGCTCGGGCTCGCGATTGCCAAGGGAATCGTCGAAGCCCACGACGGCCGGATCTGGGTCGAAAGCGACGT
>JBBQAV010000046.1:0-18777 GCA_038316775.1 Gemmatimonadales bacterium
TGTTCGCCGGTTAAAGTGGTACATGAGCTGGGTTCAGAACGTCGTGAGACAGTTCGGTCTGTATCCGCTGTGGGCGTTGGAAGATTGAGGGGCGCGGACCCTAGTACGAGAGGACCGGGTCGGATTGCCCGCTCGTGTACCAGCTGTGGTGCCAACTGCAGCGCTGGGTAGCGAGGGCAAGCGCAGATAACCGCTGAATGCATCTAAGTGGGAAGCTGCCCCCAAGATGAATCTTCCCTGGAGCCTCGAGCTCCCTGAAGGGCCGGGAGAGACCATCCCGTCAAGAGGCCGCACGTGGACGCCGGGCAACCGGTTTCGAGCGAAGCGGTCCTCATCGCCCGTGAGGCTTGATCTCCTTATATGGTCCAGAGTCATCCTTGTAGTCGACTCTGGCCGACTAGCAGTAACCAAGCGATCTAACGGTTGATTCGAACATCACACGATCACTACTACAATCCAAAGTCATTTTTCCAATACGCTGGCGACTGGAGCGTAGGGGCCACACCCGTTCCCATTCCGAACACGGTCGTTAAGCCCTACAGCGCCGATGGTACTCCGTTCGAGAGGACGCGGGAGAGTAGGCCGTCGCCGGCACCTCATTGAAAGGCTCCGTCTCATGACGGGGCCTTTCTTTTTTTCAGGTGGCCTAGCTTATTCTTCTCGGCAAGCCCGTGGAGCGAGCAGGTACTTTGGGGTGTAGGTCAACTGGCAGACCGCCGGACTGTTAATCCGGAAGTTGCAGGTTCGAGTCCTGCCGCCCCAGTTTTTTTGAAAGCGGCTTTTCGCTGGCGACTGAAGCGCACCGAACAAGCTGTCAGTTTCGAGCAACACCGCTGTGGTCCGCCCGAGCTCAGGGAACGCGGTGTACGATGTCGAATTGAACTGGCCGAGAGTAAACGACATCGACTCGCTGCATCGACACGATATCGTGATTTGCGCCGAAACGGGGGTACTCGATCCACCCTCCAGACGGCTGCTGACGGTCCGCGACCTGTAACACCGGCTCGCCGGAGCAGTAGTTGCGCAGGCGCACGTACACTTCGCGCGTTTCATACTCGCCGTACTCCCCAGCGAGACGCACCGGAGTATCCATGATTATTCTCCACCGCATGCACTTGGCGGGCGCGACGTTTCCCAGACCTCCAGGATGTGTCATTATCGCCACAGGTACTTCGGTCACACGCGCGCCGGTTGCTGTCGCTGCAAATCGAGCCGCGTTCTCCGGCGATAGCGGTATATAGCCGTCTTCAGCTTCACCGCTCGCCAAAACTCCGTATTCACCTTCACTGAACAGCGGGCCCACGAATCGCCGGTTTGCAACGGTGAGGAACGGAATCGCGTCAGCAACCTCGACCGAGACCGGAGAGGTACCGTCCGCGCGGCAAAAAGGGATCAGCCAGCGTGGGGCGAAGGCGAGTGCCCGGAATCGGGGAAGGTCAGCAGGCAGCCGGTCGAGAACGGGCAGAACGTAGTAGCTCCGCGGGCATGGGAGAAGCGACCCGGCAGCTGAATCCGCTGGCAGTATCGCCGATTGGCCTCCCGTTCTCGCAAACGGGGACTGGAAGGCGATGGCCGCTCGGGCAATCGAATCTGCGCGTGCCGGCGAAGCTCCGCGATACGACGGCTCGGGCAGCACGAAGCGGTCGTTTCGATCCATCGCAGCCGCTAGCGCGGGAGTGACAAAAGTCCGATCAATTGGAAGGCTGCGCGGCGCGGCGGTTTGGCGCGCGCCACACGCCGAGACCAATTCAAGGAAGATCCAAGGCAGAAGGTGCGGGCGTTTCATTCCGCGTTAAAGTAATTTGCCTTGATGCCTCGCGCTGGAATCGTCACGGTCGTCGGAAAGCCAAACGTCGGAAAGTCGACGCTCCTCAACCGCATCGTCGGACAGAAGCTGAGCATCACCAGCCCCAAGCCCCAATCGACCCGCGACCGCGTCGTAGGGATCTACACGAACGACGATTCGCAGATGGTGATCCTCGACACGCCCGGACTCCTCAATCCGCGCTACCCGCTTCAGCAGGCAATGCGCTCCACCGCGCTGCGCGCGCTCGATGAAGCCGACGTAATCGTTTATCTCGCCGACGCAACAGAGGGCAGTCCACCATCACTCGCAGAGGCGGCGGACCTGCCCTCGACGCCCCGGACGCGCGTGATAACTGTCCTGAACAAGTCGGACGCCATTCCGCTTTCCCGCCGCGTAGAGTCGACTCCAGACAATGAAGTGATATACGTGTCCGCCCTAACGGGAGACGGAATTCCGGAATTGATGACGCGCATCGCGCTTCACTTGCCCGAAAGTCCCTTCCTGTATCCGGAAGATGAGATCAGCACCCAGCCGGTCCGGTTCTTCGCGGGTGAGCTCGTGCGCGAGACCGTGCTCGAGCAGCTTCACGACGAGGTGCCCTACAGCGTCGCGGTTCAGGTCGAAGAATATCGGGAAGACCGCTCGCCTCTCTACATCCGCGCAGTAATTTATGTTGAGAGGGACAGCCAGAAAGCGATCATCATCGGCAGCAAGGGCGCGCAGATCCGAAAAATCGGAGAAGCGGCGCGCAAGAAGATCGAAGCATTCGCCGGCACCAAGGTGTATCTCGACCTCTGGGTGAAGGTGCTCGCGAACTGGAGGAAGAATCCCGGCAGTCTTTCACGATTCGGTTATCAACTCGCTACAGGAAAAGGAAAATGAGCTTGTCTGCGCGTCTCCTCGAAATACTCGTCTGCCCCAAGTGCAAGAGCGAGCTCGAGTATCGCGAGGCGGAGCAGGCCCTGTTGTGCAACAAATGCCGGCTGCGCTACGCGGTGCGGGACGACATTCCCATCATGCTGATCGATGAGGCCACTCCTTTTTAGCATCGCGCTCTGGGCGGTCTTTGCCGGAGATTCCCGTGCGCAGTCACCGACCGGAAGCGAGGGCGCTCTCTTTCTCCTCCTGCCGACCGGGGCGCAAGCGGTCGGCATGGGCCAGGCAATGGTCGCCGGCAAGCCAGGCAGTGAAGGCATCTGGTGGAATCCGGCGTCGATCGCAGAGCAGGACAAGAAAGAGCTCGCAATCCATCACTCCAAGACGATTGCCGGCGTCGGGGATGCTCTCAGCTTCGTCGTCCCAACTGCCTCGTACGGCACGGTGGCTTTCTCGATCAACATCCTCAACATCGGCGACCAACAGGTCAAAGATGATCAGAACAACGTCGTCGGAGTAATTCTTCCGCGCGACGTAGTTTTTGCCGGCACCTACGCCGCGAACATCACGAAGAGGCTGACCACGGGCCTGAACTACAAAATCGTTCAGCTTCGGGTCGACTGCTCCGGGGAGTGCAGCAGCGTCGGCCCGAACGTGCAGAGCTCACGAGCAGTCGATCTGGGCGGGCAGTACGAAGTCCGGGTCCGCGCGCCGCTCACATTCGGCGCAGCGATAAGAAACCTCGGCGGAAAGCTCAACTCGAGGGAAACCAACCAGCGCGATCCTCTTCCGACGCAGGTCGAGCTCGGCGCCACGTACCGTCTCAGATTCATCGATCACTACGTGAAGGACACGGAGTTGAGAGCGTCCGGGAGCTTCGTCGATTCGCGGTCGTTTGGAGGCAAGGCTGTCCGCTTCGGGACCGACGTCACGTACCAGGGCAAAGTGCATCTGCGCGCAGGCTACGTCGGACACGATCGACGGGGCGATGCCAGCGCCGCCCTTGGACTTGGACTGCAGAGCGGAGGACTCATTTTTGACATCGCGCGGACCTTCGGCGGGCTGCCAGCAGACAACGGCCAGGCGCCTGTGTACGTCTCCCTCCGCTATCTGTTCTAAGGTGTGAAGTTCCTCTACGCGCTGCTGGTGTTCGTCCCCATCGCGATTATCGCGCGGTTCGCGGGGGCCCCACCGATCGCCGTCTTCGTGCTTAGCGCGTTGGCGATCATTCCGCTCTCAGGCGTGCTTGGGGCTGCCACTGAGGCGGTGGCGGAGCACACAAGCGCCGGAATTGGTGGCGTGCTCAGCGCCACCATGGGCAACCTCGCCGAGCTGATCATCGCGGCCGTGGCTCTGCGTGCCGGACTCATCGACCTGGTGAAGGCATCAATCACAGGCTCCATTCTCGGCAACCTGCTGCTGGTCCTGGGCATCGCGCTGTTCGCGGGTGGCCTCAAATTCAGGGTCCAGAAATTCAACCGCCACCTGGCTGGATCCAGCTCAACAGTACTGCTCATCGCCGTTTTCGGGCTGGTGGTCCCGACGCTGTTCCATGGGCTGCATCCGGATCCGGAACGGGTGGCGACGGTTCGGATGTCCCACTATGTGGCGGGGCTTTTAATCGTGGGATATCTGGCCTGGCTGATCTTTTCCCTCTGGACGCATTCGTCGGAATTTGCGAGCGAAAAGCAGGCTCCGCCCGTGACTGTAGCCCCAAAATGGTCGTCTAAGAAGGCACTGGCTGTGCTGCTCGTTGCAGCTGTTGCGATTGGCGTTGTGGCGGAGGTTCTGGTTTCGGCAACTGAAGAGGCGGTGAAGGTTCTGGGTCTGTCCGAGTTTTTCGTCGGATTGATCCTGATTCCCATCATCGGCAATGCGGCCGAAAACAGCTCCGCGATAATCATGGCGATGCGGAACCGTATGGATCTCGCGCTCAACATCGCCGTTGGCTCAAGCATCCAGGTGGCGCTGCTCATCGCGCCGTTGTTGGTTCTTCTCGGGATGGCGTTCCACCAGCCTATGGATCTCGCATTCACCGCGATGGAGGTGGCGAGCATCGCACTGGCTGTTCTGGTCGCGTCGTCCGTGATCAGAGACGCGGAAACGAACTGGCTCGAGGGAGCACTGTTGCTTCTCGCGTATGCCGTACTTGGAGTTGCATTTTTTTTCTTCTGATAGAGCAGAATCACCGCGACCTGGAAAGCCGACGATTTGCAGCAGCCTAACGCGATACGCTTCTCAACCGATGGTGCCTCTCTGCCCGCGCACGTAAGTGCGTGGATCGATGGGCAGCAGGCTTCAGTCGTCACGATCAGCTCCGGCGACGAGCTGATGTCGATTGGCCTGCGCGCGCGTCCGCGATTCGTCCTCTTCGACGCGCGCCGGAAACCCGAGCCCGTGCTCGCAGCCCTTCACAGAGTGAAGAAGGATTCCTACACGGCGGTCGTCCCGTGCGCCGTCCTTTGTGGCAAGTCGGCCGGGTCGCTGTCGGAGGCGTTTGATGCCGGCGCCGACGAAGTGATTCGCGACGGAATGCAGGCACCTGAAGCCGTTCGCCGCCTGGACGCGATGCTGATCCGGTCGGAGCGCGACCTGATCGTGCATCCCTCGACCCGGCTGGCGGGCACATCCGCCATCGAGACGGAGATCGGGCGGCGTCTCGCACTGGGCGACGCTTTCGCGGTCTGCTACGCCGATCTCGATCACTTCAAGGAATTCAACGATCGCTACAGCTACAACGAAGGCGATCGCGTGATCAGGATTCTGGCGAAGCTTCTGCACGACGTAGTGAAGGGAACGTGCGGCGAGGACGGATTCATCGGGCACATTGGCGGCGACGACTTTATCTTCATCATTCCGTACAACGCGATTCCGGCCGTTTGCGGAGAGATCGTCGCGACGTTCGATCTTCTGGCGCCGTATCAGTATTCGGAGCAGGATCGCCGAGCGGGATATTTCTTCGGCAAGGATCGGAGGGGGCACCTCGATCGCGTGCCTCTAATGACGCTGTCGATCGGAGTCGTCACCAACTTGCGCCGCACATTGACCTCAGCCCGCCAGGCGAGCCAACTTGCGACTGAGATGAAAACGTACGCCAAGAGTCTGCCTGGCTCGGTTTATACTGTTGATCGACGTAGCGATGATCGTGTGACACCGCAGGAGCCGCTTCCCGCAATTCGCGACATACGCCAGATCGGAGAGAACGAATGAACGTCAGCTGTCCGGATTGCCGCTCCATTTTCCGAGTGGACCCCGCAAAGGTTCCGTCCACGGGCGTACGCGCGCGGTGCTCGGTGTGCAGCGGTGTGATCACCATTCCGGCGCCGACCGGCCAGAACTCACCCGTGGGTGGGGGCGGAGCCACACGCGCTGCCACTCCTGATGCGGAGCCAGCTTCGCAGGACCGTCCTCGCCAGACGCCGGCGTCCCAGGGCGGTTGGGATTCGCCGCCGTTCAGCGGTGCGTCACAGCGCGCGCCGGCCGCTCCTCGGGCTCAACGTCCAACTCCTCCGCCGCCGCCTCCTCAGCGGTCAGCGGAGATTCCGGCTGTTCCTCGGCCAAGACCAGAGGCCGCTCGAGGTGGTCCCGTAACTGCCACGGTGACCCCGCCTTCGCCGACGTCCGGGCTCCCCGAGTTCGGGGCACCTCCAGCTCCGCCATTTACACCGCGTCCCGTGCCGCCGTACGCACCTCCTGCACCTTCGGCGGGCTCGGGGCCCTCGGCGCCTCCGTTCGTACCTTCAACGCCAGCCGTTCGCCCAGCGGCCGCTCCATCACGCCCGCCATCTACCCCGCCCAGCGCCATCCCTGTAGCCGGAGCTGGAGCGCGTCGTCCTCTGAATCCGTTCCTCTCGAAGGATCCAAATCAACGCGCCAAGAGGCTCGCGCGCGCCCTCGTCTCGGACATCATTACCTACCATCCCGCCAAACACGCGGAAGGTCTTCGCGATGGAACTCTCAAGCAGCTCTTTCGGGAGGAGATAAAAAAGAGCTTTGAAGAGTATATTGCGCAGGTAGGACAGCAGCTGGCCGAGAGCACCACTTACTTTCAGGAAGCACTCAACGAAGTGCTCGGTGCCGGCAAGAAAATCTTCTAAGGGTTCGAGGGGCAGGGGGAAATGGCGGAAAGTGAACGCAGTCGCGGTCTGATCAAGACAAGAGACCGGCTGGCGGAGTTGCGGAGGTATCTTTGACATCGACGGCAAGCGCGCTCGATTGAGCGTACTCGACGCCGAGATGGCCGACCCCGGCTTCTGGAACAACCAGGAAAAGGCGCAAGCGACGCTACAGGAAGTAAAGACGCTGCGCGCATGGATCGACCCCTACGAAAAACTCCACGGTCGCGTGACGAGCGGGCTCGAGCTGGACGAGCTCCTCCTCGACGGATCTGAGCCGGAGATGGAGCGCGATCTCGACGCCGAGGCGTCGCAGCTGCGCGAAGATCTTGCTTCGTTCGAGGTGAAATCACTCCTGCGCGGTCCTGATGATTTCCGCGACGCGCAGCTCGAGATCAGCGCGGGCGCCGGCGGAACCGAGGCACAGGACTGGGCGCAGATGCTCATGCGCATGTACATCCGCTGGGCGGAGCGGCGCGGGTTCGAGGTGAGCGTCCTCGACGAGAGTGAGGGAGAAGAAGCCGGAATCAAAGGCGCTGTTCTGGAGATCAAAGGGCAGTACGCGTACGGATTCCTCCGTCCCGAGACGGGAGTCCACCGTCTCGTGCGTATCTCGCCATTCGACGCGAACGCGAGACGGCACACCAGTTTTGCGTCGGTGTTCGTGTATCCCGTCGTCAACGAAGAGATCAACATCGAGATCCACGATGACGACCTGCGAATCGACGTATATCGCGCGTCGGGTGCCGGCGGACAGCACGTCAACAAGACCAGCTCAGCGGTTCGCATCACGCACCTGCCGACCGGAACTGTCGTCGGGTCGCAGGCCGAAAGATCGCAGTTCAAGAACAAGGCGACCGCGATGAAGATGCTGAAAAACAAGCTCTATCAGGCGGAGATCGAGCGGCGCGAGGCGCATAAGGCGGAACTCGACTCGACGAAATCCGATGTGAGCTTCGGCAGTCAGATCAGGAGCTATGTCTTTCAGCCGTACACGATGGTCAACGACCATCGCACGGAGCTGAAGATTCCCGATGTCCAGAAGGTCATGGATGGCGGGATCGATCCATTCATCGAGGCATATCTAAAGCAGGGCGGCGGTTCGACCACGGCGGCCGCGTGACCGAGGAGCTGAACTTCGTTCTCCAGGCGCGTCGCGAGAAGCTCGAAGCGCTGGAGGCGGCGGGCATAGTCCCGTACGCGTACGCGTTCGATCCAACGCATTCAGCCGTCGAAGCGCTGTCACTGCTCGGCACCGCCGAGGAGGGACCGGCTGTCACTCTGGCGGGGCGGATAGTTGCGTGGCGCTCGCACGGCAAGACGACATTTGCGCACCTGTCCGATGCGACCGGAAAAATTCAGCTTTACTTCAAGAAGGATCAATTGGGGGAGAAAATGTATTCTCTCCTCGCGCACCTCGATCTGGGCGACATCATCGGAGTGCACGGTCCGCTCTTTCGAACACGCACCGGCGAAGTGACCGTGCGCGTCGATCGGGTTGAGCTCCTCGCCAAATCGCTCCGTCCGCTGCCGTATGGCAAGGAAGAAGAAGTCAATGGCCAGGTGCTGCGCCACTCCGGATTCACCGATCCGGAACAGCGTTATCGCCAGCGATACGCGGACCTCGCAGTCCATCCGGAAGTAAGGGCTCTGTTCGTTGCGCGCTCACGCATGACGCGGGCGATTCGCACTTTTCTCGACGACCGGGAATTTCTCGAGGTCGAGACACCGATTCTGCAGCCACTCTATGGGGGAGCCGCGGCGCGTCCTTTTACGACGGTTCACAACGCGCTGGACATGCCGTTGTACTTGAGGATCGCCGACGAGCTTTACCTGAAAAGACTGGTCGTGGGCGGGATGGACCGCGTTTATGAGATAGGGCACGATTTCCGAAACGAAGGAATCGACCGGACGCACAATCCCGAGTTCACCATGCTCGAGTTCTATCAGGCCTACGCGGACTATACGGGAATGATGGAGGTAGTCGAGCAGCTGATGGAGAAAACCGCCGAGGCGGTTCGCTCAGTGCCGGAGCTCGCCGGCAACGTGCCGACTTTTCAACGTCCTTTTCCGCGTGTCGAATGGATCCCGTCCCTCAACGCCGCCGCGGGCGTGGACGTCACTGCGCTCGACGACATGGCGCTGCGTGCGCTTGCGACGCGCGTCGGGGTAGAAAAGCCGGAGGCAATGAGCCGGCCGAAAGTGCTGGACGAGATGTTTCAGGCGCTCGTCGAGTCGAAGCTGGTGAAACCGACTTTCGTCGTCGACTATCCCGTGGAGCTGTCCCCACTAGCCAAGCCGAAGCGCGGAAACCCGAAGCTCACTGAGCGGTTCGAGCTGTTTGCCAAGGGAAAAGAATTGGCGAACGCTTTCAGCGAGCTGAATGACCCGCTCGACCAGCGCCGTCGCTTCGAGGCCCAGGCAAAACTGCGCGCGGGAGGCGACGAGGAGGCCTCTGGGGTAATAGATGAAGACTATCTCCGCGCCATGGAATACGGCATGCCACCCATGGGTGGTGTAGGAATAGGTATAGACCGGCTGTTCATGTACTTGTCCGGTGCAACGAACATCCGCGACGTGATTCTCTTTCCGACGATGAGACCAGAGTGACGAAGCTCGAATTACAGATAGCGTGGAGATACCTGCGGAGCCGACGCGGCTCGAAGCTGCTGTCTCTCATCAGCATCATTGCCATCGGCGGCGTGATGGTGGGAGTGAGCGCGCTCATCATCATCATCGGAGTGATGAACGGGCTGCAGCATGATCTCCGCGAGAAGATTCTGGTCGGAAGTCCCGATATTCGCGTTCTGAGCTTTGGTGAAGATCTGAAGGTCACCGACTGGCCGAGTGTTCTGGCCAAGGTGCGGAAGCAACCGGGCGTGGTGACGGCAGCGCCGTTCGTGCTCACCGAAGGGGTGATGTCGGGTGGCCACGACTACTCGAGCGGTGCTTATATCGTGGGTTTGCAGCCTCAAGGGCGCGGTGTTCCCGACGTGACGACAATTCGCGAACACGCTGTCCAGGGTGATTTCCGTTTTGCAAGCACCGACGGACAGCGTCGCGGTGTCGTGCTCGGGAAGCTGCTCGCCGGCCGTTTCAACACGTATCTCGGGGATAGCATTGTCCTGTTGACCGTTGGCGGGGCCAAAATGAACCCGGTGACCGGCGTCATTCCGAAGACGGAGACCTTTGAAGTCACCGGGATCGTTTCGACGGGGATGTACGAGTACGACAACTCGTACGTGTTCATCGCGCTGGACAGGGCGCAGAAGCTCGCCGGCCTCGGCGATGGAGTGACCGGCATCGAAGTACAGACAACAGACCGCTGGCAGGCAGGGACCGTCGCGTCGCGACTGGTCGGCGCTCTGGGATGGCCTTACAGAACCGTCGATTGGCAGGAGCAGAACCGCTCACTCTTTCAGGCTTTGAAGCTCGAGAAGCTCGGCATGGGTGTGATTCTGCTGCTGATCGTTCTCGTGGCTGCTTTCAATATCGTGAGCACTCTCACGATGGTCGTGTCGGACAAAACCAAGGAGATCGGGATTCTCAAGGCGATGGGAATGCCGGCCAAATCGATATGTCGGATATTTTTCGCGCAGGGGCTCGTGATTGGTGTGGTGGGGACCGCGCTCGGCCTGATACTCGGATTTGGCGCCGCGCTCGCGCTCGACAGGTATCAGTTCATCAAGCTGGATGCGCAGGTCTACTTCATCGACCATCTGCCTGTTTCCACACAACCGGCCGACGTGATGTGGATCGTGCTTGCGAGTATCGCGATCGCCGCGGTTGCCACCGTATACCCGGCGGTGCAGGCGTCGCGTCTTTTCCCGATTGAAGCGATCAGGCACGAATGACGATGACCGTGCTCGAGGCCCACGACGTCCACAAGACCTATGTTGGTGGCGACGGCAATATCATCAACGTCCTGAACGGAGTGAATCTCTCCGTGCCGCGGGGTGAAATGATTGCCGTAGTCGGCGCAAGCGGCGCGGGAAAGAGCACTCTCATGCACGTGCTCGGCGCTCTCGACAAGCCTACACGCGGTTATGTTGTGATAGGGGGCGAGCCCGTTCATGGGCGGGACGAGACGCAGTTGGGCGAGCTTCGCAACCGGACAGTCGGATTCGTGTTCCAGTTTCATCACCTGCTGCGGGAGTTTTCGGCGCTCGAAAACGTGATGATGCCGCTGCGGATCGCGGGCAGGCCACAAGAGGAGGCCCGGGGGAGAGCGGCAGAACTACTGGCGCGTGTTGGGTTGAGTGCCCGGATGACCCATCGGCCCGGGGAATTGTCCGGCGGAGAACAGCAGCGGACTGCTGTTGCACGTGCTTTGGCGATGGATCCGCAGATACTTCTCGCCGACGAGCCATCGGGGAACCTCGACCGGTCGAACGCCGAGATGTTGCATGAATTATTGAGCGAGGTAGTCAATGACCTCGAGATCGGGATGGTCGTCGTTACTCATAGCCGCTCTCTCGCCGCGCGTGCCAACCAGGTACTGCTGCTCGAAGGCGGCAGGTTGAGTCATACTGAGGTAAATGAGGTCGTCGTATAAATGGTGTGCGATCTGTGCAAAGGTGGCGAAGCTGTGATCCAGCTCACTGAAATCGAGGGGAGCGGGGTAAGACAGCTGCATCTGTGCGAGAAGTGCGCGGCCGAGCGAGGGGTTGAAACGACGATCACGGCCGCGAAGCCACAGATCAACAACTTCCTGCAGACTATTCATGAGCAGATGCCGGGCGCCAAAGGCGAGCCGGCGCAATGCTCATTCTGCTCATCGACGCTGGCGGATTTTCGCGCCACGGGCCGGCTCGGATGCGCTCATTGCTACGAGGCGTTCGAGAGCAGCCTTCGCGACCTGCTGCGTAGAGTGCATGGGAACTCCCGCCACATTGGGCGGCGCTATGTTGCCCCGTTGCCATCGGCGCTGCCGCACGTCTCGAGCGCGACCGAGTTGCGCGACCGGCTGAAGCGAGCCATCGAGGCCGAGCAGTTCGAGCTCGCCGCTGACATCCGCGACAAACTGCGGGGGATCGAGTAATGCTCGATCTCTCTCTGCTCCCCGATGGTGGGGCCAGCTGGCTCGATGCATCAGGCGAGCACGCGGATATCGTGATCTCGACGCGGATTCGCCTGGCCCGAAACCTCGAGGGCTACGCGTTCACGCCGAGAGCGCGCGACGGAGAGCGGCTCCGAATTCTTACGCAAGTTCGCGAGGCGTTCGCGAGCCTGAGCTCGATCGAGGACGGCGTGCTGCTGCGCGTCGACGAGCTTGCGCCCGACGACAGGCTGCTGCTCCACGAGCGACATCTGGTTAGCAAGGAGCTCGCGGGACTCAACGATCAGCCTGTGCGAACGGGCGCTGCGGTCTACCTCTCCCGCGGCGTTGGGATAATGGTGAACGAGGAAGACCATCTGCGGCTGCAGGCGCTCCACTCCGGCTTTCACGTGCCCGACGCGTTCGGGATCATCGAGCGTCTCGACGCCGAATTGGGCAACAAGGTGCCGTACGCGTTTCACAGCGAATTCGGCTACCTGACGGCGTGCCCGACCAACGTCGGCACGGGCCTCAGGGCATCGGTGCTGATCCATTTGCCCGGCCTGGTCCTGACGAAGGAGATCTCGAAAGTCCTCGCCGGACTCCAGCAGGTCGGACTCACGTATCGCGGCATGTACGGTGAGGGGAGTGAAGTGGTCGGGAATTTTTTCCAGATCTCGAACCAGACGACGCTGGGCAGATCCGAGGGCGAGTTACTTGATTACCTCGTGCGCGTCGTAAAGCATGTAATCGAGCGCGAAGAAGAAGCGCGGCGAGTTCTGTTGCGTGATGCGGGTTATATTATAGAAGACAAGCTATGGCGTGCCTTTGGCACGCTGCGATATGCACGCAGCTTGAGCTTCGATGAAGCGATGAATTATCTAAGCGGCGTGCGACTGGCTGTCGGTTTGAAACTGATAAGCGGTCTCAGTGTATATACTCTCAACAAGCTCCTAATTTTTAGTCAGTTGGCGCACCTCGGACATGCCGAGGGAAGAGCGTTGACGGAAAGCGAAGCGAATGTCGCGCGCGCTCGATACGTGCGGGAGACGCTAGCTAGAGAGGCGGAGTAAAGGGTAGCGGGTAATCACGCGCGCTGCAGTGATCGTCACTGTCACGCACGCGAAGGAACTGGCTCCCGCACTGAGGATTGCAGAGATGAACGGTTACAACTTCACAGAGCGAGTCCGGAAGGTTCTCGCCATGGCCCGTGAGGAGGCTGCGCGTCTCCATCACGAATACGTCGGCACCGAGCACATACTGCTCGGCCTGATCCGCGAAGGAGAGGGCGTCGCCGCCGCTGTCCTTCAAAACCTCAGCGTCGACCTCGACGAGATTCAGCAGAAGATCGAGGAGACAGTGAAGAAAGGCAAGGCAGCAGCTGCCACCGGGCCGGATCTTCCTTATACGTCGCGCGCCAAGAAGGTGCTCGAGCTGGCAATGGGCGAGGCCCGCGATCTCAGTCATGGGTATGTAGGCACCGAGCACCTGCTCCTCGGACTGCTTCGCGAAGAGAAGGGAATCGCAGCGCAGGTTCTGACCGATGCCGGTGTAAATCTCGACGCCGCCAAGGCCGAGACGCTGCGCCTGCTCGGCACCGAGATGCCGCAGGGTGGTACTCCAGCCGCAGCCGCGGGGACACCGGGCACGACGCAGACACCGACGGGCAAGGGAGAGAAGAAGTCGAAGACTCCCGCGCTCGATCATTTCTGCCGCGACCTGACCCAGCTCGCCGCCGACAACCAACTCGACCCGACGATCGGTCGTGCCAAGGAAATCGAGCGCGTGATGGAGATCCTGACGCGCCGGAAGAAGAACAATCCTGTCCTCATCGGCGAGCCTGGCGTCGGCAAGACCGCCATCGTCGAGGGACTTGCACAGCTCATCGCCAACGGTGAGTGCCCAGATTCTCTGCGCGACAATCGCGTGCTGTCGCTTGACATGGCGGCGGTGATCGCGGGCACCAAGTATCGCGGTCAGTTCGAGGAGCGCCTCAAGGCGGTCATGAACGAGATCGCACAGAACAAGAACATCATCCTGTTCATCGACGAGCTGCATACGCTCGTTGGAGCAGGAGCGGCCGAAGGCGCGATCGACGCCAGCAACATGCTCAAGCCCGCGCTCGCGCGTGGCGAGCTGCAGTGCGTCGGCGCGTCAACACTGAACGAGTATCGCAAGTACATCGAGAAGGACGGCGCTCTCGAGCGCCGCTTCCAGACCGTCATCGTCGAGCCGCCTTCGGTCGATGAGACCGTCGAGATTCTCAAGGGTCTTCGCGGCAAGTACGAAGAGCACCACAAGGTCACGATTCCTGATGCGACGCTGGTTGCCGCAGCGAAGATGTCGGAGCGCTACATCACTGACCGCTTCCTGCCCGACAAGGCTATCGACGTCATCGATGAAGCGGGCGCACGCGCTCGACTCGCGACTCAGGCTCCGCCTCCGGAAGTCACCGCGCTGAAGGTTCAGCTCGAAGGCGTGAACGCAGAAAAGGAAGGAGCCGTCCGCGACCAGAACTTCGAGCGCGCAGCATCATTGCGTGACAGAGAACGCGAGATTCGTGGCGATATCCTGCACAAGCAGGAAGACTGGGAGAAGCACCGCCAGTCGCATCGCCCCGTGCTTGGCGAACAGGAAGTGTCGTTCATCGTCAGCCGCTGGACGGGCATCCCCGTAATGCGCCTTCAGGAGGCCGAGACGGCTCGCCTGCTGCGCATGGAAGAAGAGCTGCACGCCTCGGTTGTCGGTCAGGATGAAGCAATCAAGGCGCTCTCGCGCTCGATTCGCCGAAGCCGCGCGGGACTCAAGGATCCCAATCGGCCGATCGGATCTTTCATTTTCTCCGGTCCGACCGGTGTCGGCAAGACTGAGCTCGCTCGTGCACTGGCGAAGTTTCTGTTTGCTGATCCGTCTGCTCTCATTCGCGTTGACATGAGTGAATACATGGAGAAGTTCTCGGTGTCGCGCCTGATTGGCGCGCCTCCGGGATACGTCGGCTACGAAGATTCGGGTACGCTGACCAAGGCAGTCCGCCGCAAGCCGTACAGCGTCGTACTCCTCGATGAGATCGAGAAGGCACATCCTGACGTGTTCAACATTCTTCTGCAGGTTCTCGACGAGGGTCACCTCACCGACAACTACGGGCGTGTCATCGACTTCAAGAATACGGTTGTGATCATGACGTCGAACGTCGGAGCTCGGGACATCACCAAGGGAAGGACGATGGGCTTCGCAACTCCGGACGGACGAAATGCGTTCGAGCGGATCGCGGAAAAGGTGAAAGAAGAAATGTCGCATGTTTTCAACCCGGAGTTCCTGAACCGGCTGGACGATGTGATTGTCTTCCATCCGTTGTCCGAAGAGCATATCGGCGAGATCGTCGGAATTCTTATGAAGGAAGTGCAGAAGCGTCTTGGTGACGAGGAGCTAACGCTCAAGCTGACCGAGGAAGGAAAGATGTTTCTCGTCAAGCACGGCTACGACGAGAAGTTCGGTGCGCGTCCGCTTAAGCGCGCCATCCAGAAGTACATCGAGGATCCGCTTTCCGAGAAGATCCTCCTCGGTGAGTTTGCAAAGGGTGACGAGATAGAGGTCGATGTCAGCCCTGAGAACGACAAGCTCGATTTCCGGGTTCTGACGAGCACGACCAAGGCTTAACAGGCTTTTCCCAACATCCGCGGGGCCGCGGAAGCGTTGCAATAGCAACGGCTTTCGCGGCCCCGTTGTCTAATTTCAGCACACCCCGCAGAAGGACCCTCCCACCCCGATTCGTGTATATTTCAGCGATGAAAAAGTATGTAGTTTCCCTGCTGGCCATCATGGCAGCCGGGTCTTCCGCTTATGCGCAGGAGACCGGCGGTCCAGGCGCCTGTACCACGCCTGATACCGTCATGATTGCCGGTAATTCGCGCGTCTCGGATGCCACCATTCGAGCCAGCGCGGGGCTGCCCGCACACACGACCCTGAACTTCCGCGACGTGCAGCGAGCCATCAAGGCGCTGTTTACGACCAGGCAGTTCGATGACGTTCAAATCTCATGCTCCATTCCGCCGGTAACGCCGCGCACAAGTCTGCGCATCACGGTTCGCGAGCGGCCCGTTTTGTCGGCTGTCACGGTCACTGGGCCCGATCGGGTTTCCCCAAAGGACGTAAAGGACCGGCTGACACTTGCTGTTGGCAAGCCGCTCGATCCCGCAGCGCTTGCGCTCGCAGTCGAACGGGCTGACTCACTGTACAACGCAAAGGGCTACTACCTCGCGGGTATACACGTGGACACCGTCAAGGACGGCGACAAGGTCAAACTTGCGTTCACTGTCGAAGAGGGCAGGCGACTCGCGATCTCCGGACTCAAGGTCAACGGAAACAAGAACGTCTCGGCTGAAGACATCGCGAGCGCGATGGAATCGAAACCAGAAGGCTTTTACTGGTTTCGAAAAGGCGAGTTTGACGACACGAAGTATTCGGCCGATCTGCAGGAGCATATCCCGCAGCTCTATTCGAGCCGGGGTTACATCGATTTCCGCCTCCTGAACGATTCGCTCGTCATAGATCGCGACGCCGGGAAAGCGGTGATCGAGTTGACTGTGAGCGAAGGTCCCCGTTACAAGATCGGATCGTTCGAGGTACTGGGTAACAAGCGATTCTCGACCACCGACATTCAGCAATACTACCCGTTCGCCGAACAGACGACGACGCTTACGCAACGGGCAGTCGGAGTAGTGAAGCGGTCCTACAAGAATCCACCGAAAACGTTCGATCAAACGAGGTGGGACTCTGGTGAACAAAAGCTGCGCGATGCCTATAACGACGAGGGCTACATCTACGCGCGGATCCTCCCGGTAGTCGAGCGCCAGCCGGGTTCGGACACTGTTCGCGTCGTGAACCTCCGCTGGGAAATTGACGAATCGAGCCCGGCGATAGTGAATCGCATCGATATCGAAGGAAACGACTTCACGTACGAGTCCTGCATTCGCGAACAGGTTGTCCTGGCCCCTGGCCAGGTGTTCAACCGCAATTACCTGCTTCGCAGCTATCAGAACATCTCGAACCTGAACTTCTTCGAATCTCCGATGCCTGCTCCGGACACCCGTCCAATTGGGGATCAGGGTGATGTGGACATTGTCTTCCACGTGAAAGAGAAGCGCACCGGCAACGTCAACTTCGGCGCTTCGACGGGTCAGGGTACTGGTATCGGTGGTTTTGTCGGTCTCGATCAGCCGAACCTGCTCGGTCGCTGCAAGCGCGCACAGGTCCAGTACCAATTTGGCCGCTACATCAACGACTTCAACGGCACGTACACAGACCCGAACATCAATCAGACGCGAATCTCGGGCGCCCTCACGGCATATCATACAGCGTCACGCTATACGATCGCGGATCTCGGGCGCTCGGTTCGCACGGGTGCTCAGCTTCAGGTTGGATTCCCCGTACCGAATTCTCTTTACAGCCGGCTGCTTCTGTCTTACGGTGGCGAGGCCGTGAAGTACGGTGGGACCGGATTGCTTGGCACAGTGGCAAATCAGTGCGACAATTGCTTCCGCTCGACGCTCGGATTTACGGCTTCGCACGACACGCGCGTTGGACTGCCGTTCGCCGCCGAGGGAGGATCTCAGACATTCGTCGCGCAGTACAACGGTGGAATTCTGGGCGGCACGGCGAAGTTCCAGAAGTACACGACCGAGCTCAAGGCGTATGCACCAATCGGCGGAATTGGCGTTGCGTCGCTTGGCGCTTCACCGATGACGTTCGTTGTTGGACTCACGGCGAAAGCCGGAGCGTTGTTCGGCGATCCCGGCCCGTTCTTCTACAGCCAGTCGTTCGCGCTTGGCGGTACGCAGTACGGTGAGCAGCTCCGCGGTTACGAGGAGTTCTCGATTACGCCACTCGGATTCAACGCGTTTGCCGATGGCAGCAGCAGCGGTGTTTCGCGGGCTTCTTTTGGAAATGCGTTCTTTTCAGGGACCGGAGAGCTAGGTCTGCGTGTAAATCAATCGTTGTACATCAACACCTTCTTCGAGGGTGGCAATGTGTGGGATAGTCCGAGGCAGTTCGATCCCACTCGTCTTTTCCGTTCCTTCGGCTTCGGTGCCGCGATCGTCAGCCCTCTTGGACCGATCGGCATCGACCTGGGCTATGGATTGGATCGTCTGGACACGGCAGGTCGGCCGGCGCCAGGCTGGAAGCTCCACTTCAAACTTGGTCAGTTCTTTTAACCCCTGGAGTATTTATGCGTGGATTGATTCGTGCGGCTTCGCTCGCACTAATTGTTGGTGCAGCAACTGCCGGGTCGGCATCGGCGCAGGCAGCACCGAAGTTCGGTTTCATCAACTCCGCGGCGATTCTCGCCGAGGCACCCGGCCGCGCCGAAGCGGAAAACCAGTTCAAGACAGAAGTCGCCGCCTATCAGGCGCAGCTCCAGCGCATGAGCGATTCGCTCCAGGCGATGGGCGCAAGCTTCGACAAGGAGGCCCCGCGTCTCGACAGCGCCACCCGCGCGGTCCGCGGAAAGGCAATTGCCGACAAGGAGGCGAATTATCAGAACCGCGCCAAGTCACTGGACCAGCAGATGCAGAACCGTCAGGCGGAGCTCATTCGTCCACTGATGGAGAATCTTCAAAAGGTCATCGAGCAGGTTCGCGCTGAAGACAACTACGCCATGATCTTCGACGTTGCGTCGCAGACCAGTGTGATCGTTGCTGCTGACAAGAATCTCGACATCACTCAGAAAGTTCTGGCGCGCGTGAAGGCGGGCGGAAAGCCGACGGCAGCAGCACCGACTGGCTCGACCCTGACGCAGAAGCCAGCCGGAGTGACATCACCAAAGAAGTGACCGAAACGGTCGCAGTTGCAAAATCCCTCAGCGGTGAGCGTGCTTGCACTCTCACCGCTGAGGCCATTGCGGCTCTGACTGGTGGCGAACTCCGCGGAGATGGCGGAGCAAC